>JAPLRA010000242.1:5303-8735 GCA_026399445.1 Sulfuritalea sp. | reverse complement strand
TCCAGGGCGCCGTCAGCCCAAGCAACTGCCGGTACAACTCCACGCTGTCCATCGCACGTCCTCCTTGCAGACCATGCGCGAAAGCGTACTACTGACCCATAGAAATGTCTGAAGAACCTCGGGCTTACACCCTCGGCCGGAGCCGCTTCCATGATGCGACTCCTGCCGGTCGCGGTGATGATCACCCTGTGCTTTGCATCGACCAGCATGTAGGCACCTGTCTTGCCGTAGCTTTGCTCTGCGAACTGACTCAGAAAATTGGGTTCGCCCAGATTCACCACGCCGCTAATGGCGCCGATGATCCTGCCCGGCGCATCGCGAATCGGCACCGTCATGCCGATCAGCGGTACCTGTAGCTTCTTGCCCATCACCGGACGGCCAACCGCCGCTTCGCCATCCTTGAGTGCGGCCGCTACGTTGTCGATGTCCATGTAATTGATCCCAACCCGTTCAGCCGTGGGCGCCGAGTCGGCAATTGCGATGCCGTCGGTCCGATGGACCAGAAGGCCGCTGTTGAAATATCGCTGAAATACGGGGCGTTCGTCCAGAAAGGCTTGCATGGCCTTCGGGTTGTCGAGCATGCCGGGGGGAATTCTTTGGGCAACGGACTTCAAAGCCACCATGCGTTCGTCAAGCTCTTGACCGATCCCAGCCGCGATAAAGGACGCTGTTGCGAACTGCTGCTCTCCGAGCAGGCGCTCCATGTCTTCGCGCAACATACGACTGATATAGAGCTCCAGCGACCACATGCCGATCAGAACGATCGCCAGCGTACCTATTGTGACGCGGGTTTTAAGCGAATGCGGTAAGAGCGCGGTCAGAATCATGCGGATCGCCTCCCTTGGAGGTGTCGTTCGCGAAGCGAAGACCTTGATCCGCGTACTCGAAAGGAGGACTACGCTATCCGGTATGGGCTAAGCAGCCAAAAATCTGGGCGGGATGCCTCGTCGCACTTTCCGCAATGGGTATTCCGCTTCTTCGCGATAAATGGTCGCCGAAGCCGCGAGCCAACTATGCGCTCTAGCGACGGGAAAGAGAATCCAACTAAAGGCATAGCAAGGCACAAATCGTCGAGAAAATTGTTCTAGATCAAGAATGGCGGCCGTTAAGTTTGTCGCGTTGAGACTTCTTGCCGCGTTTTGGTTCGGCATCTTTACTCGGTTGGTGCGCATGATCGGCCGTTCAATTGGAGTATCCGGCGCGGGGAAAGGCTGCATATGGCCGAACGGAGTCTCACGGACTTGCTTGTTCCAGGCGTCTGAGTCACGACTCCGCCCGGAGTACCGGCGGCATTTCAGTCCGTTTCGATCTCGGGTTCCTGCGCCAGCGCGATGATGTCATCCGGCGTGATTTTCAAGGTTTCGAGAACGAACTGTTCGCCGGATTCCCAATCCGGGCAAACGCCGCCACCGGAGCGCAAGGTCGCCAGTTGCTCCATCAGCAGGCCGAAGGCAACGAGCTTGCGGTTGGCGGGTTCGACTTCGCGGCGGCCGGTGGCGACTTTTTCAAAATCGTGGTGGTACAGAATCGCGCGGCAGAAAGGCTCGGGCAATAGCCAGCCGCGGGCGAGCGCATAGCCGACGCGTGCGTGGCTGTATTGGTAGGCCGTCTGTTCGAGGGCGGTCACCTGCGCTCCGGGAACGTGTTCGAGCCGGTCGATGATAGTGGCGTAGTCGTTGAACTTGCTGATCATGACTGGCATGCCGCAATCGCGGAACAAGGCGTAGGTATGGGCTTCGTCGAGGTCGATGCCGGAGATTTTGCGCGCTGCGACAAGGGCGGCGGCGGCAATTCCGGAAGATTTGTCCCAGAAGCGCTGCATCAGGGCATTACCGCCTGCCGGGAAAGCCTGGCGCAGGATCAGCCCGGTAACAAGGTTGGCGCCGGCGCGCAGCCCGATGATCGAGAGTGCCTGATGTACGTTGGTGGCTTTGGTGCGCAGACCATAGAAGGGCGAATTGACGAGCTTCAACAGCGCGGCCGAGAGGGCGATATCCGCGCCGATGAGTTCGGCCAGTCTGCGCATGTCGGGTTCCGGCTGCTGCATTTCGGCGGAAAAGCGACCGAGGATTGCGGGACAGGGCGGAATGCCGACCTCGCGCGCGATGCGATCGAGGTCGGGCTCCTGTAGTGCGGAGTCCGGGGCTTGTTCATCCATGGCAGGTTCCGGGGTTCATGTTCTGGCGATCGGAGCATCGATGGCAGGGCGTTGATGCAGACAAACTCTATCACTTGTCGCGAGTTGCTTCACCGCGCCGGATGCCTCCGGAGTGTCGGGCTCTGGCGACACTGGCCGGCCCCTTCGCGATGATGAAAACTGCACTCATCCGAATTTCTCGGTCTCAGAGGAGATGGATGATGAGCAACCAATATCAGCTGTTGATGACGACCACAGGCGCTCCCCGGCGGGTATGCCGGCGCTCCTTCGATGCAGACGATCGCCTTGAGGTGCGAGAGCTCTCCACCCGCGTAACGATACAGATTCGCGCTCATGAGGTTTCAGCCTACCGGCATACGCTGCTGCTGGATGGAACCGAATACCAGATATTGAACGTAGTCAGGCACTCGATCAATGGAGGACAAGACCATGCGCAAAATGACTTATCCGATCGCAGCCCTATCGACTTTGGTGGCAGTTCTGTTTTGGTTCGTAGCGCCGAGCGGGGCTTCCATCGGTGACGGGCGCGCCGCCCTGGAGGAAGTCTTCAACCCCTTTGGCGGAACAAGGGCTCAATGGGATGCGCTGGCAGAAAGTGGCGGCGTGCAGAAGGACGACCGGTGGAATGGCCTGCCGGTGAGCAAGGCCAATGCACGTTTTGACGCCGCTGGCAGGGTCGTCGAAGTCGCAATCAGCACGAGCCAGCTCCTGGCCACGGTCAGGGAAATCAGGGAACCGATCAACAGGATCTGCGGGTTCAAGGAACAGGATTGGAAAATGACCGGGATCGGCAACTTCCTCTCGGGCGCTGCTGAAAACACGCGCTGCAAGGCCAGGTATTTGCCCGAGGACGAGAAGTATTGGACGTACTCGATACAGCGGCAGGGAAAGGTGGCGACGTAGTCGACGGGCGGGCAGGCTCGATGCAGGACGCCCTGAAGTCCCTGTTCCCGCGCGAAGCTAGCCCTTCTTCTGGATCAGCTCGATCTTGTAGCCGTCCGGGTCCTCGACGAAGGCGATCACGGTGCTGCCGCCCTTCATCGGCCCGGCTTCGCGGGTGACCTTGCCGCCGCGCTGGCGGATGGCGTCGCAGGCCGCGTAGGCGTCTTCAACTGCCAGCGCAACGTGGCCGTAGCCGGTGCCGATCTCGTAACGATCGACGCCCCAGTTGTGGGTCAACTCGATCACGGCGCCATCCTTCTCGTCCTGAAAGCCGACAAAGGCGAGGGTGAACTTTCCTTCCGGATAGTCATTGCGTCGCAACAGGCGCATGC
>JAPLRA010000242.1:1200-5272 GCA_026399445.1 Sulfuritalea sp. | reverse complement strand
TCCGGATAGTCCTTGCGTCGCAACAGGCGCATGCCGAGCACGGCGGTATAGAAGGCCAGCGACTTGTCGAGATCGCCGACGCGCAACATGGTGTGCAGGATTCGCATGGGGAACCTCTTCAATGTGAAACAACTCGATCGAAGCGCTTGGTGATAACCGAGCGAAGCGAGCAAATCAGAAGCCTCCCCGCGAGGGGAGGATGGGAGGGGCGGGCCTTCAATTTGCCCTTCGCGTGTTTCATCTTCTGTGGGTGGGGCTCGGTGCCATGAGCGTCAAAGAATTGGCAGGGAAGTGGCGCGCTGCTTGAGTTCGCTGCGCGCGGCCTTCCAGTCCGGGTAGAGCGAGCCGACCACGGACCAGAAATGTTTGCTGTGGTTCATTTCAAGGAGGTGCGCGACTTCGTGGGCCACCACGTAGTCGCCCAGGTGCGTCGATTGACGCGGATGCCGCTCTCCCTGCTGCAACTGCCCCAGCGCGTATGGGCGGAAGAAAGCGCCAGTTTGGGCACGGCCAGATCGAGCTGGCCGGTGTAGTGGGCGAGCCGCCCGCCAAAATGGGTGAGCGCCCGCTTCTGCAACGCGCGCGTCGCCAGTTGGGCGAGGTCGGCTGCGGGCCGTGCTTCGAGCACCAGCATGTTGCCGATCCAGCGCACCCGGTTGGCGCCGGGCAGGACGCGCACTTCGGCGTCGCTGTCGAGCAGCGGCAGGCGCGTGCCGTCCTTGATGGTGAGGTGACGCGGCTGGCTGACCTTGGCCAGTTCGCCCAGCTTCTTTAGCACCCAGTCGCCGTGACCCTGGACGAAGGCTTCGATTTCCGTCAGGGGCATGCGGCGCGGCGCGCCGATGCGCAGGCCGCGCTCGTCGATGGTCATCGTCAGCCGCTTTGCGCCGCTCTTGAGCCGGTAGTCGATGATGCGGCCGCCGATCAGCAGATGGCGCGTTCGTGCCTCGGGTGGTGGCGAGGGCAGGCGGAACAGCTTGAGTTGCTCGAGAAACATCGGGCCGGTTGTGCCTAGCGTGCCGGGGTGATCGACGAGTGTCCGAAAAGATCGAAGCCGTTCTGTTCGGGCGGCAAGGCGGCGATGGCGCGGGCAATCGCCTGCTCGATGATGGCCATCGGCTGTTCGATCAGGCGCCAGTTGCAGCGCAAGGAATCGCTGCCCTGCACGTCGACCCAGTGGCCGCGCGTGGCGAACGATAGCGCCAGACGCGGTGCCCGCCGTCCCGCCAACGCCGACTTTTGCTCGATGACCTGCAGCAGCACGCGCTTGGCTTCGTCGCGCAACCAGGCTTCGGCACGATCCTGGATCTGTCGCGGGGTGGCCTGCGGCGGCAGCGGCAGGTCGAGCGTGTCGCCTTCGCGCAAGGCATCCTGATGTTGGGTGCCGAGCACCAGCCGCAGGCTGCCGCCGAGGAAGGCCAGCGCGGCGCCGTCGTGCCAGCGCGTGGCGGCATCGGGGGCGCTGTCGAGTTTCAGCTTGAGTTGCGGGCTGCGGTTGGCAGTGGCGGTCATGCGGCACTTCCATACAGATGCGGACTGATCCTGATCATCTCCGCTTCGATCCACGCTTCGGCGCGGCTCAGCACCTCGTTGGCGGTGAGCCCGGCCGGGTCGATGGCGGGGCCGACACTGACGGTGACGGTGCCGCTCGTTTTGAACAAGGCGTTGCGGCCCCAGAATTCGCCCGAATTGAGTGCGACGGGAACCACCGGCGTGCCGGTCTGAACCGCCAGCAGCGCACCGCCGCCCTTGTAGCGATTCTTCGATCCCGGCTGCGATCGCGTGCCCTCGGGGAATATGATCACGGTATAGCCGTTGGCGAGACGATCGCGGCCTTGGTCAACCAGGCGCTTGAGCGAGGACTTGCTCGCACTGCGATCAGTCTCGATCATCGGCGTTACCGCCAGCGCCCAGCCGAAGAAGGGCAGGTACTTGATTTCCTTCCTCCAGACGAACACCGTGTCCTTGAACACCTCCTGCAACATCAGCGTTTCCCAGGCCGACTGGTGTTTGCACAAGACGACGCAAGCGTGGGCCGGAATGTTCTCGCCGCCAAGCAGCCGATAGGGAATGCCAAGCACGTGCTTGACCAGCCAGATGGTGAAGTTGACCCAGGGCACCACCGACTGGCGCCGCGCGTGGTGCGGCAGCGGCCAGAAGAACAGTACGCACAGCGTGTAGGGCGGCGTCACCACCAGCAGGATCAGCATGAACAGCAGGGAACGGAATACCGACATCAGGCTTAGCGGGCAACTCGTTCGAAGCGATTTGTGATCGCCGAGCGAAGCGAGCAAATTGGAAGCCTCCCCGCGAGGGGGCGAGGTGGGGTTTCGCACCGCATGCGGTGCGCCGCCGCAGCCGGCTGGCTGTGCAAAGCCAGCCGTGGGCCGCGAAGCGGATGGGAGGGGCGGGCCTTTATGCCGACTTTCGCGTGTTTCATGATCAGGGTTGCCGAAGTCAATGCGAACGTCAGTGAGCGATGTGTGCGGCCGCGGCGGCCAGATCGGGAAACACCAGCGTGTCCGGCGGCAGCGCCGGGTCGTCCACCGTCTTGCGGCCCTTGCCGGTCAGCACCAGCATCGGCTGCGCACCGACGGCGGCGGCGGCCTGCAGGTCGCGCAAGCTGTCACCGATGGCCGGTACGCCGGCCAGGTCGGCATTGAAGCGCGAAGCGATCTCGCGGAACATGCCGGGCTTGGGCTTGCGGCAATCGCAGTTGTCGGCATTGGTGTGCGGGCAGAAGAAGATCGCGTCGATGTGGCCGCCGACTTGCGCCAGCGCCTTCAGCATCTTTTCGTGGATGGCAATCAGCGTATCGGTCTCGAACAGGCCCCGGCCGACGCCCGACTGGTTGCTCGCCACCACCACGCGATAGCCGGCCTGATTGAGGCGGGCAATGGCGGCGAGGCTGCCGGGAATCGGCTTCCACTCCTCCGGCGATTTGATGTACTGGTCGGAGTCGTGGTTGATCACGCCGTCGCGGTCGAGGATGACAAGTTTCATGATTCCATTTTCCCCAGAGCAGGCAAGGCGGCAGGGCGAAACATCCATGCAAAAGCGGCTTTGTTTGTCATGCCGCGCCGGCTAGCTGGAAAGCTTCGAAATGTCCGCCACCCGATTCATCAGGCCGGCGAGTTGCGACAGCAAGGCCAGCCGGTTGGCGCGCGTCGGCGCATCCTCGGCCATCACCATGACGCCGTCGAAGAAGGCGTCGACCGCGCCGCGCAGTCCGGCCAGCGCTTTAAGTGCGCCGGTGTAGTCGCTGGCAGCGAGTTGCGCCTCGATGCCGGGCGCGGTTGCCGCGACGGCAGCGAACAGTGCTTTCTCGGCGTCTTCTTTCAACAGCGAAACGTCGACCATGGCGCCGGCTTCGGCACCGGACTTTCTCAGGATATTGACGATGCGCTTGTTGGCGGCGGCCAGCGCCTCGGCCTCGGGCAGCAACGCGAAGGCCTTGACTGCGGCGAGCTTGGCCGGAATCTGGTCGATGCGCGTCGGGTCCAGCGCCAGCACGGCGTCGACGGCCTTATGGTCGTGCCCCGCGTCGCGCAGCATGTGGCGCAGGCGCTCCTGAAAGAACTTGTAGAGAGTCTGTTCGGATTTTCCTGGAATGGTTAGTGTCTCAGGTAGGGAAAACGACGCATCAGCGATGAGCGTCTTCAAGTCCAACGGAAGTGGGGTTTCCATCAGGATGCGCAGCACGCCAAGCGCGGCGCGGCGCAGGCCGAAAGGATCCTTGTCGCCGGTAGGAATTTGCTCGATCAAGAAAAAGCCGAACAATGCATCGAGCTTGTCGGCCAGAGCGACGGCGCAGGCGACCGGCCCTTGCGGCAGCGTGTCGCCATTGAAGCGCGGCTGGTAGTGGCTCTGGATGGCGTCGGCCACGGCAGCCGGTTCGCCGTCGGCCAGCGCGTAGTAGCGGCCCATGATGCCCTGCAACTCAGGGAATTCGCCGACCATGTCGGTCACCAGGTCGGCCTTCGCCAACAGGGCTGAGCGTTCCGCCTGCGACACGTCGGCGCCGATGCGTTGCGCGATGGTGGCGGCGAGCTTGATCAAACGGTCGACGCGC
>JAPLRA010000242.1:0-1173 GCA_026399445.1 Sulfuritalea sp. | reverse complement strand
CGCGTGACAGTTTGCCGATGCGTGCCGACAGCGGCGTCTTCTTGTCGGTCTCGAAGAAGAACTTGGCATCGGCCAGGCGCGGCCGCACGACCCGTGCGTTGCCGGTGATGATGTTGGTGGGGTCGGCCACCTTCATGTTCGATACCACCAGGAAGCGGTGGGTGAGTTTGCTCTTGTCACCGGCGCCATCCATCAGCGGGAAATATTTCTGGTTCGCCTTCATGGTCAGGATCAGGCATTCCTGCGGTACGGCAAGAAACTCCGGCTCGAAGTTCGCCTCATACACCGCCGGGAATTCGACCAGCGCCGTGACTTCATCGAGCAGCGCGTCGTCCCGCAGCCAGGTAAGTTGCCCGGCAGCGCGATCGAGTTGTTCGACGATCATGGCGCGGCGCTTGTCGAAGGAGGCAATGACACGGCCCTCCTTCTCCAGGATCGCTTCGTAGTTTTCGGCGCGCGGGATGTCGATCACCCCGACGCTCATGAAGCGGTGCCCGCGCGTGACATTGCGGCTGTCGAGGCCCAGTACTTTTCCGGCGATGATGCGCGCGCCGTGCATCAGCATCAGGCCATGCACCGGCCGCACGAATTGTTCTTCACCGGCGCCCCAGCGCATGAGTTTGGCGATCGGCAATTTCTTGAGGGCGGCTTCCACCATCTCGGCCAGGTATTCGTCGACGCGCCCGCCGGTTTTCTTCTGACGGGCGACGAAGTATTCGGCCTTGCCGTCGTTGAGCTTTTCCAGTTGCGAAAATTCGACTCCGGCGGAACGCATGAAGCCTTCAAGCGCCTTGGTCGGCGTACCGTCAGCGCCGACTCCTGAAGCTACCGCCGGGCCTTTCTTCTCTATCACGCGATCCGGCTGGCTCTCGAGGCACTCATCAAATTGCAGTGCCAGGCGGCGCGGCGTGGCAAACCAGCGGCCCTCGTTGCCGGCTTCGATGAAGCCGGCTTCGGCAAGCGCTTTTTGCATCTGTTCGCGGAAGGACAGGCCCAGCCTGGCCAGCGACTTCGGTGGCAATTCCTCGGTGAGGAGTTCGATCAGCAATGTGGTTTTCATGCCGCGGCTCCCTTCAACATGGGGAAGCCCAAGCGCTCACGGCTCTCGTAATAGCTCTGCGCCACGCCGCGTGCCAAGTTGCGGATGCGGCCGATGTAGGCGGCGCGCTCGGT
>JAPLRA010000169.1 GCA_026399445.1 Sulfuritalea sp. | reverse complement strand
TTCGTGCGCCGCTTCTCGGCCAACAAGTCGAAGGCGCGCCAGGCCACCAGCCGCCTCAAGCTGATCGAGAAGATCCGCCCGGAAGACATCAAGCCTTCGTCGCGCCAGTATCCGTGGATACGCTTCGACTACGACGAGAAGGAAAAGCTGCACCGCCTCGCCTGCGAAATCGAGAACCTCGGTTTCAGTTACGAGCCCAAAGTGCCGATCATCAAGTCGCTGTCGATGAGCATCGAGGCCGGCGACCGGGTCGCCATCATCGGCGAGAACGGCGTCGGCAAAACCACGCTGCTGCGCCTGCTGGCTGGCGAAAAGCTGGGCGGCCTGACGCCGCTGGGCGGTCACGTGAAATGGGCGGAGAAGGCCCGCCCCGGCGTTTTCGCCCAGGACCATGCCGCCGATTTCGCCTCCCCCTGATCCGCGGCACGCTGGGCCGGCTGCTGTTTTCCGGCGACGAGGCGAAGAAGCCGGTCAACGTGATTTCCGGCGGCGAGCAGGGCCGCATGCTGTTCGGCAAACTGATGCTGCTCAGGAACAACGTGCTGCTGATGGACGAGCCGACCAACCACCTCGACATGGAATCCATCGAGTCGCTCAACACCGCGCCGGAAAAATATCCCTGCACGCTGATATTCGTTTCGCATGACCGCGCGTTCGTCTCCTCGCTGGCGACGCGCATCATCGACATCAAGCCGGACCGGACCCTGATCGACTATCGCGGCAGTTACGAAGAGTATCTCGCCAGCCAGGGTCTCGGATGATGGCCTGGCTTGCAGGATTCAGCGGCTTGTATTACAGTTAATACCATCACCTCGAGGAATTGCCGCCATGACCACCACCGTTCGCCTTCCCCTCCGCATTGAACAAGCGCTGGCGACGTATTGCGTCGAAACGAAACGCACCAAGTCGGAAGTGATTGTCGAGCTTCTGGAGCAGCGCTTCACTGGCACCGACACCGATCACACGCCTTATGAACTGGCGCAGGAAACGGGCTTCATCGGCTGTATCGGTGGCAAAGGCGCAGGCAACAGCGCAGGCAAGGCGAAAGCGGGCAGCACCAAGGAGCGTGTCGTCGCAGCGATTCGTGAGAAACACGGGAAGAAGCCTGCACAGTGAGTTCATTGCTCGTCGATACCGGCCCGCTGGTGGCGCTGGCGGACAAGCGCGACAACGCCCATGAAGAGTGCAAGGCCTTTCTCGCGGCGTATCGCGGGCGGCTGGTGACGACTTGGGCCGTGCTCACCGAGTTCTCTCACCTCTCGCCCTCGGTATCCGCCATGTTGCCGCTGTATCGCTGGATCGAAAAAGGCGGACTGGAACTGTTACCGCTCGGTCGCGACGAACTGGTTCGCGCCATTGACTGGATCGAAAAATACGCTGACCGGCCGATGGATCTGGCCGACGCATCGCTGGTGGTCGCCGCGATGAGTACCGGAATTCACACCGTGTGGACCCTCGATCGCAATGACTTCGAGACCTATCGGCTGCCGGGGCGCAAACGATTCCGACTGGCGGCAACCCCGAAATGAATCTACTGCGAGGCCCCGCCCGCTTCGTCCTCAAACTGCTGGGCTGGAAGCTGCTCGATCTGCCGCAGCGTCCGCCCAAGGCCGTGGTGATCGCCTATCCGCACACCTCGAACTGGGATTTTCCGGTGACGCTGCTGGCGCTCGCCGCCCTGCCCTATGGTGCGCAATGGGTGGCCAAGGACACGCTGTTTCGGGGCATTCTCGGGCCGATCATGCGCGCCCTGGGCGGCGTCGCGGTGAATCGCCGTGAACGCACCGGCTTCGTCGAGCGCGTCGCCGATGAATTCCGCAGCAGGGAAAGCTTTCATCTGATCATCGCCACCGAAGGTACGCGCCGCCTGCAGGCCGGCTGGAAATCCGGCTTCTACCGCATCGCGCTGGCCGCTGGCGTGCCGGTCATCATGGCCGTGGTCGACTACGGCAAGCGCGAGGTCGGCCTCCTGTCGAGCATCACGCTGTCCGGCGACGAAGCCGCCGACATGGCGCGCATCGCCGGCTACTACGAAGGCCGCACTGGCTACCACCCCGAAAACGCCTCACCCATACGACTTCTATGATTCTGTTACGTGATCTGGGTTTTTCCCGCAACGGCGAAGCGCTGGTCACCGGCGCCACGCTGCAACTGCATCCGGGCTGGAAGGTCGGCCTCACCGGCGCCAACGGCTGCGGAAAATCGTCCTTCCTCGGCCTCTTGCGCGGCGAACTGCATGCCGACCGCGGCGACCTCGAACGCCCGCCCAACTGGGTGCTGGCCCATGTCGCCCAAGACACGCCGGCGCTGCCCGATGCCGCGCTCGACTTCGTGCTCGACGGCGACACTGAACTGCGCCAGATCGAACGCGACCTCGTCGCCGCCGAAGAGCATCACGACGATCACCACGCCGGCGAGCAGATCGGCCTACTGCATTCGCGCCTCGGGGAGATCGACGGCTACGCCGCCCCGGCGCGTGCAGCTGCCTTGATGCACGGCCTGGGCTTCTCGGACGAAGACTTCAGGCGTCCGGTGGCCGAATTCTCCGGCGGCTGGCGCGTGCGCCTGAACCTGGCGCGCGCCCTGATGTGCCGCTCGGATCTGCTGCTGCTCGACGAGCCGACCAACCACCTCGACCTCGACGCCATCATCTGGCTCGAAGAGTGGTTGAAGAGCTACCCCGGCACGCTGATCCTGATTTCGCACGACCGCGATTTCCTCGA
>JAPLRA010000373.1 GCA_026399445.1 Sulfuritalea sp. | reverse complement strand
GGTAGCCCTGCGCCTGATCGAGCGGCGCGAAGGGATGCATCTGGCCGAACTCGGGCCAGGAAACCGGAATCATCTCTGCGGCGGCGTTGAGCTTCATGGTGCAGGAACCGAGCGGGATCATGGCGTGATCGAGCGCGAGGTCGCGGTTCTGCAGGCGCTTGAGGTAGCGCAGCATGCCGTGCTCGGTGTGATGCGTGTTGAACACCGGATGGGCGAGGATCGGCTCGCGGCGCTGCAGCGAGGCGGGGATGGCGCAGGGGCGGGCGGCGTCCAGCGCTTCCACCGGCGTGGTCTTGCCGAAGATATTCAGCAGCGCGGCGACGTCTTCACGCGTGGTGGTTTCGTCGAGGCTGATGCCAAGTGTCTTGTCATCTACGCGGCGCAGGTTGTAGCCGGCGTCGCACGCGGCCTTCAGATATTTCGCCGTGTCGCCGGCGCCGACTTCCATCTCGAAGCTATCGAAGAAGTCGCGTTCGGTGACGCCGAGGCCGACGGCCAGCAGCGCCGCCAGGCGGTGGATACGTGCTGCGATGGTGCGCAGGCCTTCGGGGCCGTGCCACACCGCGTACATGCCGGCCATGTTGGCCAGCAGGACCTGCGAGGTGCAGATGTTGGAGTTGGCCTTCTCGCGGCGGATATGCTGCTCGCGGGTTTGCAGCGCCATGCGGTAGGCGACCTTGCCCCGCGCATCTTTCGAGACACCGATGATGCGGCCCGGCATCGAGCGCACGTGCGCCTCGCGCGTGGCGAAGAAGGCCGCGTGCGGGCCGCCGAAGCCCATCGGAACGCCGAAGCGCTGCGCCGAGCCGAGCGCGATGTCGGCGCCCATTTCGCCGGGTGACTTCAGCAGCACCAGCGCCATCAGGTCGGAAGCCACGGCGACTACGCCGCCCTTGCCCTTGATGGTGGCGATCGATGTGGTCAGGTCGGAAATCTCGCCGCGCGCATTCGGGTATTGCAGCAGGGCGCCGAACAATTCATGTTGCGCGGCTTCCTCCGGTCGGCCGAACACCAGTTCGAAACCGAAATACGCAGCGCGGGTCTTGATCACGTCGATGGTCTGCGGGAAGGCCGCCTCATCGACGAAAAAAACATTGCCCTTGGCCTTCGAGATGCGCCGCGCCATGGTCATGGCTTCGGCCGCAGCGGTGGCTTCGTCGAGCAAGGATGCGTTGGCGATCTCGAGGCCGCTGAGGTCGACCACCATCTGCTGGTAGTTGAGCAGCGCTTCCAGGCGGCCTTGGGCGATCTCGGCCTGATAGGGCGTGTAGGCGGTGTACCAGCCGGGGTTCTCGAACAGGTTGCGCAGGATCACCGGCGGCGTGTGCGTGCCGTAGTAGCCCTGGCCGATCAGGGATTTCTTCACCACGTTTTTCGCGGCAATGGCTTTCAATGCCGCCAGCGCGGCGTGCTCCGGCATCGGCGCCGGCAGGTCGAGCGGGCGCTGCAGGCGGATTGTCGCCGGTACCGTCTCGCTGATCAGCGTGCTGAGCGAAGCAGTACCGATCGCGGCCAGCATGCCGGCAATGACATGTTCATTGGGGCCGATGTGGCGGCCGATGAATTCGTCGCGGTGTTCGAGCTGGGTCAGCGGTGTGGTCAGGTTGTCGGCGTGCATGGCGATGGATCAGAACGTGGCGGCGTAGGCGGCGGCGTCGAGCAGCGCGGCGAGTTCCGTCGCGCATTGGGCGGAGTCGGCGGGCTTGATGCGGTACAGCCAGGCGGCGTAGGCGTCGGCATTGACCGAGTCCGGCGCGTCGAGGCAGTTCGAGGAAGACGATGTCGCCCAGCGCTTCCTGGGCGTGGTCGGTGATGCCGATGGTGACGGTGCCGTCGGCTTCGAGGCGGGCCCACTCGTGGGAGGCGGCGTATTTCAGGTTGCTTGGGGTGGTCATGACAGGCTCCTCAGAGAAGGGGTTTTCCGTTGCGGACAAAACTGGGTTTGACGACGCGCGCCTTCAAGCGCTTGTCGCGGATTTCGACGTCGACTTCGCTGCCGATGGCCACACCTACGGGCAGGCGCGCCAATGCGACCGACTGGTTGAGGCTGGGCGAGAAGGTGCCGCTGGTGATCTCGCCCGTGCCCTGCGGCGTGATGACTTTCTGGTGGGCGCGCAGCACGCCGCGATCGAGCAGCAGCAGGCCGGCGAACTGAACATCAACTCGCCGTGCCGCCAGCGCCGACTTTCCGATGAAGTCGCGCGCGGCGTCCTTCAGGTCGACGGTCCATTTGAGGCCGGCTTCGTAGGGCGAGATGCTCTCGTCCATGTCCTGACCGTAGAGGTTCATGCCGGCTTCGAGGCGCAGCGTGTCGCGGGCCCCCAAGCCGCAGGGCTTGATGCCGGCCGCCAGCAGCTTCTGCCAGACCTGTCCGGCGTCGGCCGCTGGCAGCGCGATCTCGAAGCCGTCTTCGCCGGTGTAGCCGGTGCGGGCGACCAGCCAGTCAGCATTGCCAATGCGCACTTCGGCGGCCTGAAACACCCCGAGCGGCTCGCTCGCGGCGCGCGCGGCAGGGAAGGCGGTCCAGAATTTCTCGCGGGCATTCGGCCCCTGCACCGCGATCATGGCCAGCGCATCCTTGCCCTCGCGGCGCTGCGTCAGCGTGGCGTTGAAGCCGACCAGTTGCGTGCGCATCCAGGCGATGTCCTTTTCCGCCGTGCCGGCGTTGACCACGATGCGGAAGTGTTCCGGTGTGAAGAAATACACGATCAGGTCGTCGATGACGCCACCGTCTTCCTTCAGCAGGCAGGAATACAGCGCTTTGCCCGGCGTCGTCAGCTTGGCCACGTCGTTGGCCAGCAGGTGGCGCAGCCAGCGCGTGGCATCGGCGCCGACCAGGTCGAGCGCGCACATGTGCGAGACGTCGAACATGCCGGCGTCGCGGCGCACGGCATGGTGCTCCTCGATTTGCGAGCCGTAGTGGATCGGCATCTCCCAGCCGGAGAAATCGACCATCTTGGCGCCGGAGGCGAGATGGGAATCGTAGAGCGGAGTGCGCAGCGGCATGGTGGTCCTCAGGCGGTAAATGAGTCTGGGCGCGAGTCTGGGCGCGACGGGGCCCCGTCACGTCCCCATCTGTCCTTGGCGCCTGAGAGATTTACTCCGTCGGCGGGCAGGCTTCACGATGTTGCAGTGAGCTGCCGCTCTCCAGATTTGTGCTGCGTCGTCGGCCCTTTTGCCTGAGCGGTTCCTGGGGGTTGCGCCTTCGGCGGTGACGGTGGGAAAAGTGTCACTCTCTCCCGACGACCAGCGCGAATTATCCTACAAACGACTTCATCGCGCTTGGCCGATCAATCCTCCGCCTCCATTACCGGCACGGCGTCGGCAAGGATGGCATCGACGTCATCTTCGGCGACATCCAGCAACCGCAGGCAGGCGGTGCCGAGCTTCGGCCATTCCTGGGTATGGCTCAGTCCCGTATGTTGCTGCATCAGGTGTTCGGCAAACTGTGCCATGGCGATCCGGTAGCGGCTGGTCAGCGGCGGGGTGATGGACGGCGTCTCTCGGCAGTTGCGAATTTTGGACGACGGTAAAGCTGCGGTTGGTTTCGCTGTTGGCGCTGTCTAGTATCTTTTCGTAACCAGGAAAGCGCTGCAGCAGCACCGGGATGCCGCAGTCGCGAAACAGGCCGAAGGTATAGGCGTCATCCGGGCGCAGCTTGTTATGCCCTACGTGCTGTGCCAGCCAGCCAGACAGCCGCGCGATTCGCGCTGAGGCGTCCCAGAAGCGTTCGAGGTGCAGCGAATTGGGGAACACCTTGCGCAGGATGATGCCGGCAATCGCCCGGCTGGCGACGTCGAGGCCGAGCATCATCAGGGCCTCGTTGACCGAGCGCACCCGGTTGCGGTAGCCGAAGAAGGGCGAATTGGCGGTCTTGATCAGGCTGGCGGAAAGACTGACATCGGCGCCGATGATATTGGACAGGCGCTTGTAGTCGGGCTCGTCCCGCAGCATTTCGCGCGAGATGCGGTCAAGGATGGTCGGCCGCGGCGGAATGCCGATGTCCTTGAGCGAACTTTCCAGCAATGCATCGACCGAGGATGGCGGCAGTGGCGCGTCGCCGGAACTTCTCATGATGCTTTCCTTTTTTGGAACCAGTTCAAAAGCGCCTCTTCAGGCATGGGATGGGCATGAATATACCCCTGAATCGCATCGACGCCGGCTTCCCGCAGGGAGTCGAGTTGCGCCTGTTCCTCGACGCCTTCGGCCACCACGGTCATGCCCAGTTCGCGCCCGAAGGCGCGGTCGAGCTTGAGCTTGGTGGCCGGGATGTCCTTCAGGTTGGCCAGGCAGGAATAGCCGGTGCCGAAATCGTCGATCGCCAGCCCGACCCCGGCTTTCTGCGCGGCGTGCAGGTTCGTCTGCACAATCTCCGAGATATCCATGAACAGCGATTCGGTCAGCTCCAGCTCGATCAGCTCCGGGCTGACATTGGCGCACAGCAGGGCGGCGTGCAGCGCCTGGGCGAATTTTGGCGAGGCCAGTTGTGCGCGCGAGACATTGATCGCCACCTTGGTGCGGTATCCGGCCTGGTCCAGGTGGCTTGCAAAGCGCGCGCCGGCGAGCAGGCTCCATTCGCCGAGGCGGATGATGAGGCCGGTTTTTTCGGCGACGGGAATGAACTTGCCCGGGGGGATCAGCTCATTGTCGGCGGTGCAGCGCATCAGCGCTTCGACGGCCTCGACGCTGCCGTCGAAGCCGATGATCGGCTGATAGTGCAGGCTCAGGCCGCCGTTCTCGAGGGCCAGATGCAGCTTGTTCTCTATTGCCAACTCTTCGCGCGCGAGCAGGATGCCCAGCCGCCCCGGCATCGGCTCCTCGCCGGAAGCCACGGCGCGGCCACCGCCCTGACGTTTGGCGGTGCCCATGGCGCGGTCGGCGCGTTCGAGGAAGGCAAAGGGGTCCTCGTTCGCCTCAAGAACGGCGATGCCGATGCTGGCGGAAGGATGGAGGAACAGCTCGCCGAAGCGCAAGGGCGCTTCAATCGCCTGCAACAGCTCCTGCGCCAGTTGCCGGGCACGGTCCGCATCGCACTGGGGCATCAGGCAGACGAACTCGTCGCCGCCCATGCGGCACCATTCGCCGCGTCCGGCTGATTTCTCGCGCAGGCGCTGGGCGATCTGGGTGATGACCAGGTCGCCGCCCAGGTGGCCGAAGGATTCATTGACCTGCTTCAGCCGGCTCAGGTCGATCCATAGCGCGGCCAGCTGCTGGCCGCTAGCGGCCGCGCTGAACGCAAGTTTGCTTACCAGTTCAAGACAGCTGCTGCGGTCGAGAAAGCCGGTGCCCGGGTCGATACCATGGGTCTGCATGCGGGGTCTCGGTACGAATGACTGACGCAAAGCATAGTTAATTGCGAAGCATCGGCAGACTGTCAATTGTCGGGGATATACCGGTCTGTTTGTGCCATTGAAATTTGGCGGTGGATGACTGGCGCTCGCAGCGTTTTTGCTGTACTGTATGGATAAACAGCTACCGGAGCATGTCCATGGCCGACGACCTCACTTCCCGCCAGCGGGAAATTCTCGATTTCATCCGCAACAGCATCGAAGTCTTCAGCGTACCGCCGACGCGCGCCGAGATTGCCAGCGCCTTCGGTTTCGCTTCGCCCAATGCGGCCGAAGACCATTTGAAGGCACTGGTAAAAAAGGGCGCGATCACGCTCGAGCACGGTTCTGCGCGCGGCATCCGCCTGGTGGAACAACTCGGCCTGCCGCTGATCGGCATCGTCGCCGCCGGCAGCCCGCTGCTGGCAGTTGAAAACCGCCTCGGCAACATCCGCATCGACCCCGGGCTATTCACGCCACAGGCCGATTTTCTGCTGCGCGTACGCGGCCTGTCGATGATCGAAGCCGGTATCCTCGATGGCGACCTGCTCGCCGTCCATCGCACCTCCGAGGCGACCAACGGCCAGAT
>JAPLRA010000122.1:3364-10878 GCA_026399445.1 Sulfuritalea sp. | reverse complement strand
TGTACATGCGCACCGGGTCGGTGGTGCGGCCAAATTCCGAATCGACCGTGGACAGCGCCTGTTCGGCTTCTTCCTCGACCTCTGCCACGTCCACCGGTGCCGGCGCGGATTCGTTGAGCAGCAGGTCATCGACGGCAGGCGCCTCGTCGAACACCTGGATGCTCATGTCGTTGAAGGTGGAGATGATCGATTCGATCTGCTCCGCATCCACCAGGTCGTCCGGCAGATGGTCGTTGATCTCGGCGTAGGTCAGGTAACCACGTTCCTTGCCCAGCGCGATCAGGGTCTTCAGGCGCGTGCGCTTGGTGTCCTGGTCGATCAACTTGGCTTCGGGGGCGATCAGCTTTTCCCGGCTCTTGCGGCCACGCGACTCGGCGATGGCCTTGGCGACGGACTTGGCGGCTATCGGCGGGGCCGCGGACTTGGCCGGCGCGGCGACTTCGGCCGCTGCATGCTTGGCAGCCTTGGCAGGAGCGGCCTTCGCCTGAGCCTTTGCCGGAGCGACTTTGGCTGGGGCAGTTTTGGCAGCGGCGGCCTTGGCCGGGGCCTTTGCGGGTGTCTTTACCGGCGCTTTGGCCGGAGCCTTGGTCTTGGCCGGCGCTTTGGCGGCGGCTTTGACGGGCACAGCTTTTTTGGCCGGGGCCGGCTTCTTGGGCGCGGGTTTCTTCGCGACCGGCTTGGCGGCGGCCTTCGACTTGCTCTGCTTGGCGATTTCCTTCGGCATGACTATCCTCGGCTGAAGCACGATTGCGGCGCTGGCGGAGACGGGAACGCCGCGACTGGCGCGGGCAACCGACTCGGCGCGCCGTAAAAGCGCTGCGGAACCGTTAAGTATATCAGATCGGGGTCCCCGCCGTCGAGGGCGGCCCCTGACGCTTCTTTGCCAGCAGTTCGGCAAGCCGTTGCCGCTCTTCTCCTGTCAGATCCTTGGCGCGGGCACTCAGCTGCTTGATCTCGTCGGTGATCGCGCTCTGCCGAAGATGCGCGACGCTGTCGTTGAAGACGTTTTCAAGCGTCCCGAAATCCGCTTCATCCACCATGTTTGATGCAATGCTGGCGATCAGTGCCTCGTGCGGCGTGTTGCGGAAGAACTCCAGCAGCAGGCCGAAGCCGCCTGCAGGCAGTTCGCCATGCTCGATGGCATCGGCAATGGCATTCAGCGCCTCGCCCTCCACCCGCTCCCGATCGATCAGTTCCAAGGGCAGGCGCGCCGCCCATTCCGGCTTGTGCAGCACGATCTGCAGCAGCTTGTATTCGACCGAGGAGGGCGTCGGCCGCTGTCGTGTCCGCGGTGGCGCGGGGCGACCGCGGGCCGCAGGCTTGAGGTCGCATTGCGTTTCGACCTCGGCCTGGGTCAGCGCGGCGGCCTCTGCCACGGCCTTGACCAGTTGCACCCGCAGGATCGGCGCGGCGAGCTTTTGCAGGTGCGGCTTGGCCTCGTGCACCAGGCGGGCACGACCCTCGGCGCTGGCCAGATCGACGCCGGCCTTGAGCTCGCGCAGCAGGAATTCGGTCAGCGTGGTGGGATGGGCCACCAGGCGCGTGAAGGTTTCCGCACCCTCGGCGCGGACGAAGCTGTCTGGATCGTGTTCCGGCGGCAGGAACAGGAAACCGGCCGACTTGTCGTCGGACAGCTGCTCCAGGCTGGCTTCCAGCGCACGCCAGGCGGCCTTGCGCCCGGCGGCATCGCCGTCGAAGCAGAACACCACTTTCGAGGCCTGGCGCAGGAGCTTCTGCACATGGGTGGGGGTGCAGGCCGTGCCCAGCGTGGCCACGGCATTGCCGATGCCATGCTGAGCCAGCGCCACGACGTCCATGTAGCCTTCGACCACGATCACCGTATCGCTGTCGCGGATGGCCTGTCGTGCCTGGGTCAGCCCGTAGAGTTCGCGGCCCTTCTCGAACAGCGGTGTTTCGGGGGAGTTCAGGTACTTCGGCTCGCCCTGGCCGATCACCCGGCCGCCGAAGCCGATGACATTGCCGCGCTGGTCGAGGATGGGAAACATCACCCGGTCGCGGAAGCGGTCGTAGCGGCGGCCCTGTTCGTTGACGATGACCAGGCCGCATTCGACCAGGGCCGCGTCGTTGTAATCGGGGAAGACCTGCTGCAGGCCTTGCCAGCCGTCGGGTGCGTAGCCGAGACCGAACTTCGCCGCGACTTCACCGGTCAGGCCGCGGCCCTTGAGGTAGTCGATGGCCTTGGGCGAGGTCTTCAACTGCTCGCGGTAGAACATCATGGCGCGCCCCATGATTTCGGTCAGCGGCGCTTTTTTGGCCCGCTCGGCGCGGCTGCGTTCCTCGTGCGGCACCGTCAGGCCGGCCGACGAGGCCAGGTCTTCGACTGCTTCGATGAAGCCGATGCCGGCATGCTGCATCAGGAAGCCGATGGCGCTGCCATGCGCGCCGCAGCCGAAGCAGTGATAGAACTGCTTGGACGGGCTGACGGTGAAGGAGGGGGATTTTTCCGAGTGGAACGGACAGCAGGCGCTGTAGTTGGCGCCCGACTTGCGCAGCGGCACGTAGCGTTCGACCACGTCGACGATGTCGACGCGGGCAAGCAGTTCCTGGACGAAGCGCCGGCCAATTTTGCCTTGACCAGCTTCGAAACTTCGCCCATGTCGGCGCGGCCGGCGACCTGGGGTTTGACCAGCGCGATCACCTTGCCCATGTCGGCGGGGGCCTTGGCGCCCGACTCGGCGATGGCAGCGGCGACGATCGCTTCGACCTCGGCGACGCTCAGACCCTGCGGCATGTAGCCAGCGAGCACGGAAGATTCGAATTTTTCGATATCGGCCAGATCCTGGCGCTTGGCGGCTTCGTACTGGGTGATCGAATCCTTGCGCTGCTTGAGCATTTTCTCGATCACGGCAATCACCGCCGCATCGTTGATCTCCAGCTTTTCATCGACGCGCTTCTGCTTGATGGCGGCGCGCAGCAGGCTCAGCGCATCCTTTTTGGCACGCTCGCCGGCCTTCATGGCGGATTTCCAGTCGTCGTCGATACGTGTTTCGAGGCTCATCGAATCATCCTTTGCAGAAGCAAGAAGCACAAAAACCGCCGGGAGGCGGTTTTTACCGCCTTTCGGCGGGATCCCTGATCAAGCGGTACAACCAAGGTTCGCTGGCAACAGCCGAACCAAGGCTGGCTTAATACATCTTTGGCGGCAGAAGCTGGCTGCGAATGCGCTTGTGATGGCGCTTGACAGCGGCGGCGGCCTTGCGCTTGCGCTCGGTCGTGGGCTTCTCGTAGAACTCGCGTGCGCGCAGTTCGGTGAGGAGGCCAGTCTTCTCGATGGCGCGCTTGAAGCGACGGATCGCGACTTCAAACGGCTCGTTTTCCTTGAGGCGAATACCCGGCATTGCAATTATCCTGAAGAGGCGGGAAAGGCGCGCATTCTAAACGCTTTGCCATTGATGTCAATTGTCTTGGGGACCGGTCAGGCCAACCCGATCTCCTGCACCAGCCACCGTGCCGCTTCGTCGGCGCCGTTGGCCTGCGGCACTTCGGGTGCCGGCGCCTGCCAGAGGTCCTCCAGCACGTCGATGAAGTCGCCGGCCAGGAGCCGTTCCCGCGTCAGCATCCCGGCGCGGCCATGCCGGGCGAGCCACGTCGCGAAGTGGCGGGTTTCCGGCCAGTCGTCGCGTTGCAGGTACAGGATCGGGATGCCGCTGCAGGCCGCCTCGACGAAGGTGCCGTAGCCCGGCTTGGTGACTACCGCGTCGACGCTGGCGAGCAGGTCGCTGAAATCGAGGTCGGCGACGTCGAAGATCCGGATGTCCTCGCGCTCCAGCTTCCATTCGGCGGGCACCAGCCAGATCAAGCCGGGCAATTGCGGCCAGTCCTGCACCGGCAGCCGGAACTCCATGCCACCCATGGCCAGCAGAACCAAGCGCTTACTCTCGTCGAGCCCGAGCAGCCGCGACAAATGTGCGCGATCGCGCTGGCCGATCCGCGCAATCGGCGCGAGGTCATGGCGTCGCCGCAGGTTCGCCATCGGTAGTCCTGGCGTGACACGCAGGAAGCCCGTGGCCGCGTTGTAGGCGGCGAGCATCCGGGCGTGGATTTCCGTCGCCCACGGTTCGGCGCCGAAATAGTGATCGAACAAATCTGCCCAGTTCAGCGAGCACAGGCCGGCGGCAGGGATGCCGGCCTCGGCGGCCGCGGCCAGCGGCAGGTAGGCGACATTGCTCAATACTGCATCGATTCGGTGTTGCCGCAGCCAGTCCGCCTCGGCCGCAACGCGCTGCGCCCAGTGGGCATGGAACTCGCGATAGCGCAGCGCGCTGGCGGCGAAATCGATATCCACCGCGTTGTGCATGACGAAGCCGAAATCGCGCGCTTCCTCGACGTGCTCGAAATCGACGGCGATGCGACGTTGCAGCCGCTCGCGGGGCAGCGCGCTACGCACCGTCAGCCGCAGCGTGGGTGCCAGTGGGCGAAGTGCATTCAGTACCGGCGCGGTCTGCGCCAGATGGCCCAGTCCGTGGGCGGAAATGTCGACCAACAGGTGCATGAGCTTCAGCCCGCGAGCTTCAGGCGACGGGCGACCCGCTGATCGACAAAGCTGCGCGCGGCAAAGTCGGTCGCGCCGGCCGCCTTCGCGGCTTCGACGGCGTCGCCATCGAAGGTCGCGGCGCAGGTGATGATATCGACGTTCGGATGCAGCGCCCTGAGTCGCACAACTTCAGCAAGCGCGTCGCGCCGGCCGAGATCGATGACGATGCAGTCGGGCTTCTCGCCGCTTGTCCGCTTCAGCACTGTGGCGCCGGCCGCGGTCCAGGTTGAATCGAGACGCAGCAGTGTGGTCAGGTCATGACAAAGAAGCAGAATCTTCATTTCTTTCTTCGATGCGGGTTCGGATCGCCGTTACCTGCCCGCGAAGCGGCGTTCCAGGTAAGCAAAGCGAGCTGGCGCCGACTTCAGGCGGAGCGGTGCCGGGTGATTATAGTCAGCCGGTAGAATGCCGCCGATGAAAGTCCTCGGCATCGAATCTTCCTGCGACGAAACCGGTGTCGCACTCTACGACACCGAGCGCGGGCTGCTGGGCCATGCGGTGCATACCCAGGTGGCGATGCATGAGGCCTATGGCGGCGTCGTGCCGGAGTTGGCCTCGCGCGATCACATCCGGCGCCTGATTCCGCTGCTGGAGCGTGTGCTGGCCGAGGCCGCATGCACGCGGCACGACATCGATGCGATTGCCTACACGGCGGGTCCGGGGCTGGCGGGCGCCCTGCTGGTCGGCGCGAGCTTTGCCGAGGCGCTGGCGATGGCGCTCGACGTGCCGGCACTGCCGGTGCATCACCTCGAAGGCCATCTGCTGTCGCCGCTGCTGGCCGACGATGCGCCGACCTTCCCTTTCATCGCTTTGCTGGTGTCCGGCGGGCATACGCAACTAATGCGCGTGGCACGCGTTGGCGATTACCAACTGCTCGGCGAGTCGCTCGACGATGCAGCGGGCGAGGCTTTCGACAAGACGGCCAAGCTGCTCGGGCTGGGCTATCCCGGCGGCCCGGCGCTGGCGCAACTGGCGGAGCAAGGAACCATTTACCCAAAAGCAGGCCGCTTCAAACTGCCGCGGCCGATGATCAACAGCGGCGACTTGTCCTTCAGTTTTTCCGGGCTGAAAACGGCGGTGCTGACCGCCGCGCGCGCAAAGGAAATGACTGAGGCCGACAAGGCCGATCTGGCGGCAGAATTCCAGGAAGCGGTGACCGAAGTGCTGGCGGCCAAGTCCGTGGCGGCGTGTCGCCAGCACCGACTTTCATCGCTGGTGGTGGCCGGCGGCGTCGGCGCCAACCGGCGTTTGCGCCAGCGGCTGGACGAAGCGATGGCGAAAATCGGTGGCCGGGTGTTCTATCCCGAGCTGGAGTTGTGCACCGATAACGGCGCGATGATCGCCTTCGCAGGCAGCCAGCGCCTGCTACAGGGAGAGGTGCCGGTCTCCGCTCGCGGCGCTTTCGCGGTGCGGCCGCGCTGGCCGCTGGACCAGCTGTCCTAACGCTAATGGCACCGAGCTCCCTTCGCAGAAGATTGAAACACGCGAAAGGCGAATTTAAGGCCCGCCCCTCCCATCCGCTACGCGGCCCACGGCTGGCTTTGCACAGCCAGCCGGCTGCGGCGGCGCGACGCTTGCGTCGCGAATTCCCGCCTCGCCCCCTCGCGGGGAGGCTTCTGGTTAGCTCGCTTCGCTCAACTACTAGCAGTCGCTCCGAGCGAGTTATTTCACTCTAAGCGCCTTCGCGCAGCAGTTTGCCGACGTGCTGCACGCGCCCTGCCATCGAACGCAAGAGCGCGATACCGAAGGTTGGTTTGGCCTTCACCATTGCCAGAAACTCGTTGCGGGCGATCAGGAACCAGGCGCTCTCGGTTTCCGCCGTCGCGGTGGCGGCACGACCGGCGCGCTCGACCAAGGCCATCTCGCCGAAAACGCCGCCGGGCTCCACATGTTCGATGACCGTTCCATCGACCGATATGGCGATGCGGCCCTTGGTCACGACAAACATGCAAGCGCCCACCGCGCCCTTGGTGACGACGTTCTGGCCGGCCTGGGCCTCGGTCGGCAAAGGATTGCCAAGTTCATGCTGCAGTTCCGTCAGCATTTTCCTGTCCAGCGAATTCTTCTGAACCGGTGCCGCACCCGGCGTCTTCTTGGTTTCGGCAAGCTTGGTGACGCTGCGCCGCAAACGTTGCGCCATGACGGTCATCAGCATCAGGGCGAACTCGGGCATTTGCTGCAGCGACTGCAGGAAAGCCTTTTCATCTATCGACAGCACCCGGCACGCCTTGCGTGCCGTTGCAGTTGCGCTGCGCGGGGCGTCTGCGATGGCCGCCATCTCGCCGAATATCTCGCCGGGCAGGACCAGTTCGACCGGTTTGCCCTTGAGCGTCAGCGTGACGTCGCCGTCAAGCAGCAGATAGATGCGGGCGCCCTTGGAGAACAAGCCGCCGGCTTTCTCGTTTTCGGCAAAAATCTGCTTGCCGGCCGGGAACTGTTCCAGCGTTCCGGCGATCTTGAAGAACTCGAGGGCCAGTCTGGGTTCGTACAGCGAGGCCGGTTCGCTGGGCGGCTTCGGCTTGGCGACGGGCTTGGGGGCCGGTGCGCTGGCGGGTTTGCCTGAAAAGTCCAAGTCATCCATGGCAGTGTTTCCTGAGCAGTGCGTGCAGCGAAAACCGATTATAAGGGGGACGGATCCCGGTCTCTTTTCCGTCCGCCGATACGGCCTTCGCTGCCGGCGAGCAGTTTGCGGATGTTGCTCTTGTGTCGGTAGATCAGCACGGCGCACATGAACGCGACCGTCACAGTGACTTCGATGTTCCCCAGCAGCCACCAGGCCAGTGCAGGCGCTGCGGCTGCGGCGGCCAGTGCCGCCAGCGAAGAATAGCGCGTGAAAACGACGACCGTCAGCCAGAGGCCGGCGGTGAGACCCGCCAGTGCGCCGGAGAATCCCAGCAGCACGCCCAGCGCCGTGGCGACCCCCTTGCCGCCGCGGAAGCCGAGGGTGAAAGGGAACACG
>JAPLRA010000122.1:0-3338 GCA_026399445.1 Sulfuritalea sp. | reverse complement strand
ACATTGGTGGCACCGGGATTTCCCGAGCCGAAACTGCGCGGATCGGCCAGCCGAAAGGCGCGCGAGACGATCACGGCAAACGGTACGGAGCCGAGCAGGTAGCCGAAGACGGCAGAAACAAGCAGGTTCATTGCGGATTCCATAGAATGGGGCGAATTTTAACTGGAGCCGTGATGGACTTCATCTTCATCGACGACATGCGGGTCGACGCCCATGTCGGCATTTTCGAGCGCGAAAAGGCCACGGCGCAGACGCTGGAGATCAGCCTGACCTTCGGCGTGCCCGACGAGGCGGCGCAGAACGACGACATCGACAAGACCATTCGCTACGACGCCGTGATCGATCGCATCCGCGCCGAACTGGCGACACGCCATTTCAATCTGCTGGAGACGCTCGGTGAATACGTGATCGGCCTGCTGCTGAACGAGTTCGGCGCACCCTGGGTCAAGATCAGCATCGCCAAGATGGGCATCATGAAGGGCGTGCGCCGCGTCGGCGTGCAGATCGAGCGCAGCCGCGGGAAGTAGCCTGCGCGTCGCCGATCGAAGTCGGTAAGGAAATCGTAGCGAGCGGGCCGCAGCGGGGTGCGGCCGGAGCGCAGCTACCGGAGCATATGTTGCTATATGCGAGGATAGCGAGCACCGCCCAATCCCCGATCCGGCCCGCGCAGTAGATTTCTCAGTCCTTCAGGCCGCACTCCACGATCTTCGGCTGAAGCACGCGCAGGATGTCGTGCGGGTGGACGCCGACCAGGTAGCCGCGTTTGCCGCCGTTGATGTAGATCAGTGGCAGGTCGAGGATGGTCTTTTCCAGATGCACCGGCAGCGGCTTCTTGGTGCCGAAGGGCGAGCAACCGCCGACCATGTAGCCGGTGTGGCGCAGGGCGTCCTCGGGCTTGCTGGGGCTGATCTTCTTGACGCCGATCTGGCGCGCCAGTTCCTTGTGCGGTCGCCGTGCATCAGCACGATCAGCGGCTTGCCGGTTTCGTCTTCCATGACCAGCGTCTTCACCACCGCATGCTCGGCGACGTTGAGCTCGCGGGCCGACACGTTGGTGCCGCCATGCTCCTCGTACTCGTAGAGATGGTTGGAATGGGCGACGCCATGCTTCTGCAGGAACTTGGTCGCCGGGGTCTCGGGGGATTGGGTATCGTGTCTCATGGAATGAATTCTACGCCGCTCTCGAAAAACCGGATTCGCGCGTAAGGAATCCGGTTTTTCGACGTCCAATACAAAAACGCCACATGCGTTTTAACGGAGACCCGCGATGAAACTTTGTCGATTCGCCCTTGCGATTCTTGTCTGGATGTCGGCTGTCGGCGGCACGGCCGCGTTGGCGGGGCCGTCCTGCGTTGCGCAAAGCGGCCAGCAGCGAGCCGTGCTGCTGGAGCTCTACACCTCGGAAGGCTGCGACAGCTGCCCGCCGGCGGATCGCCGGCTGTCTCAGTTCAAGAGCCAGGCCGAGTATGCCGGCCGCGTCGTGCCGCTGGCCTTCCATGTCGATTACTGGGATCGCCTCGGCTGGGTCGATCGCTTCGCCAGTCCGCAGCACACCCTGCGGCAGCAGACGATGGCCGGCTTGGCCAAATCGCGCCTGGTCTATACGCCGCAGTTCTTGCGCAACGGGCGGGACTGGCGCAGCGCCGGCAGTCCGCTCGATGGTGTCGTGGCGTCAGCCTCCGGCGCGAGTATCGTCCTCGAACTCGGGGTGCCGACGAACGGGCAGCTGGCGCTGAATGGGGAGATTTCCGCGGGGAACGCAGGGACCGAGGTCTGGCTCGCACTCTACGAAAACAATCTGGAGTCGCAGGTGCGTGCCGGCGAGAACAGCGGCAAGACCCTGCGCCACGACTACGTGGTGCGCCGACTGCCCGGGCCGCTGACGCCGGACAAGGCGGGCCGCCTGTCCGTGCGTCAGCAGATCGCGCTGGATGCGGGCTGGAAGCGCGTCGATCTGGGGGTGGTGGTCTTCGTTCAGGACAAGGCGAGCGGCGAGATACTTCAAGCGCTGCAGCGACACATCTGCGCGGCATGAATGACAGACCCTAACCGCGCGGGTGATGCAGATGATGCAGTTGCTTGAGCCGCTCGCGGGCGACATGGGTATACACCTGCGTCGTTGAAATATCGGCGTGGCCCAGCAGCAGTTGGATGACTCGCAAATTGGCCCCCCGGGAGAGCAGATGGGTGGCCATGGAATGGCGCAGGGTATGGGGACTCAGGCTGCCGAGGCCTTGCTTCAGGGCGTAGAGCTTCAAGATCTTCCAGAATCCCTGGCGGCTCAGTTTGCCGCCCCGAACGTTGACGAAGAGATACGGACTCTGGCGGCCTTTGAGCAATTGGGTTCGGCCCTGCGCCAAATATGACTCGATTTTTTCCGTGGCCTGCGCCACCATGGGCACCACCCGTTCTTTGGACCCTTTCCCCAGGGGCCGCACCACGCCCCGGCGCAGGTCGAGCTGCTTCAGGGTCAGGCCCACCAGCTCCGAGACCCTGAGGCCGGTGGCATAGAGCAGCTCCAATAGGGCCGCGTCCCGCTGGCCCAGGGGGGTGGCGGGGTCCGGCCCATTCAACAAGGCCGCCACTTCGTCCTCCCCCAACACCTTAGGCAGCCGCCGGGGCAAACGAGGGGAGTCCAGGAGTTCCACGGGGTTGGCCTTAAGCTTCTCCTCCCGCTGCAAAAAGCGGAAAAACTGGCGTAAGGCCGAGAGTTTCCGGGCCCGGCTGCGGGCCGACAGGCCCCGGCCCTCCAGCGCGGCCAGGTAGTCTTGCAAATCGTTCAGGGACACCGCGGCCCAGGCGGCCAGCCCGCGAGCCTCGGCAAATTGCCAGAAGTCCTGCAGATCGCCGGCATAAGCGCTCACGGTCAACGCCGCCAGCCCCCGCTCCGCGGTCAAATGCTGATAATATTGGTTGAGTTCGGCATCCATGAGTGTTTAGCTTGATAAAATCGAGATTCGATTATACCCTTTGTTTGATAAAAGTAATAGCTGAAGGGACCGGGCGGAAGAGGGCAATTAGCCTTGGTGGGGCGGGCGCCTCGCCCGCCATGTAGGGTGCGCACTGCGCACCAACATATTTGCGGCTTGCTTTGCGCCTTTGCGTGAGATCAATCTTTGCGGAATAGAAAAGCAGCCAATGATCTTTTCTTTTCTGGAATTTTCTCCCGGTTTATGTGACTAAGGGATAAGGTGGAACATCGCCGGCGACTATCCTGAACGGTTCCGCATGGACCTGCGGCCCAACCGTAAGACCTGAAAAGCTTGGTGGGCGGGCGTCCACGCCCGCATTTTGGTGTCTGGAACACACCATTTCATCTTTTTTGTTGGTTTTACTGAC
>JAPLRA010000306.1:5147-12520 GCA_026399445.1 Sulfuritalea sp. | reverse complement strand
GCTTCGTCAATTCGGAATGCTCTTCCTGGGTCAGCACGATCTCGGGGGCAACTCGCATTTACTTCTCCACTCTGCACGTATTGTGCATTGGAGAAGAGAAATTGATATAAGTTTCATCAAGAACGCAACACTACACTAGCGTTGAGGTTTCTGATTTCGAGTTCGCTGCGTTTGCGCTCGGTGATGTCTGTGTTGGTGCCAATCATGCGCAGGGGCTTGCCCTCGGCATCGCGGCTCACTATCATGCCGCGGCCAGACGTCCATTTCCAACTGCCGTCTTTGCATAGCATGCGGAACTCGATGGTAGCGCTGCCGGGTTTCCCGTCCATATAAGGTTGTAGCGCCGCCATGACCCCGGGCAAGTCCTCAGGATGGATACGCTTGCTCCATTCGTCGGCGGTGTCACCGATGTCGGCTTCAGCGTAACCAAACATCTCCTTATAGCGTGACGAGTAGAAGGCATTGCCGGTCTGAATGTTCCAGTCCCACAGGCCGTCGCCAGCACCTTCGATTGCAAACTTCCAGCGCACTTCGCTTTCGCTACGTGCGGCCTCGGCCTGCTTGCGCTCGGTGATGTCGGTATAGGTGCCAACATAGTTGATGACTGCATCGCTGCGGTCCTTTACCGCAGAGATGGTCAGCCAGTGCGGGCGCACCTCTTCGTTCTTGATCCGGTTCCAGATTTCACCTCGCCACGACCCGTCGCTCAGAATCGTTTTCCACAGTGCCGCATAAAAATCAGCGCCGTGACGATTTGATTTGAGAAAATTCATTTTTTGGCCGACAGCTTCGTCATGGGAGTACCCCGTGATCTTGGAGAAGGCCCGATTGATCCGCAGGATCACGTTATTGCGATCTGTAACTACCATGCCCTCCTGAGACTCAAAGGCGGCAGCAGCAATCCGTAGAGCTTCTTCCCTCTGCGCAAGGCTTTCCAGCATGTTGTTGAACTGTCGGGCGAGTTGCGCCGCCTCGTCGTCACCCTCCAGAACGACGCGCTTTTCGGACTCCCCCGCCTGCACGGAATTTGCCACTTGCTGAATCGCAGATAACCGGCGTGTCAAATAGCGGCTCGTCAGCAAGGCAAGAAGCACACTGAGCGCACCCCCGATCAGCACGTACACGATGCCGCTTTGCCAAAGTTTGTCGACGTCGGCGTTGAAATGTGCCCGGTCCAAGCCAATCCGCACCCAGCCAATTTGTCTGTCGGCAAGCACGATGGGGCTGGTGACGTCAATTGAACTTGCGGTCCGTTGCAAAATCGGGGCGTTGGGTTTCTGCGGGAGGTCTGTCAGATACAGCCCGATTTTGCTCGGGTCATTGTGAGCCAGTATCTGGCCTTTAAGATCAAGCACGATGGCGTGGCGCACATGGGGATAACGTGCGACGCCTTGGATGATTTCCTGCAAGCCACTGAAATCCCGCGAGATGACCCATACGGCAGAGGAGGTCGCCGTACTGTTGGCGAGCGCGGTCACCTGTTCGGAATGCTGGTCCATCTCCGCGGCCTGCTGGCGACGGGTCATGTCCCAGACGAACAGGGCGATCATCGTGGTGACAACCAGCACCATACCCACGGTCAGTTGCTTGCGCAGGTTACCAAACAGCAGCCCTGTCAGTCTGCCTAACATCACTTGCTCTCCACCAGCCGCACTTCTTTTTCAAAGCGCTTGATGTAGTCAGTCACGACGCCATAACTGGCATCATCGGCGGCATGGAAACGGCTGGTCTCCATGCCGGCGAGGATGGTCTTGCCCTGCGGTGTCTGCGTCAGTTCGAGAAGCGACTTCCTCACCAGTGTGCGGACAGTCTCCGGTACATCGTCACGCACCATGACCGAGTTATTTATCAGCGGTGGGGTTTCCCAGATCAGTTGGAGTTGTGAGGCTTCTGCCGGGTGGTCTTTCTGGAACAGGCGCCAGGGTGGTGGCCATGTAACGCCTGCGGCATTGCCCAGATAGACATTCATGATGGACGATTCCTGAGATCCCACGTAGGCGTTCTTGATGTCCCGGTTGATGTCGATGCCATGGACGTGCAAAAAATACTGGGGCATGATAGCGGCCGCCAGCGCCGTAGGTGACGGGTAGCTCACCACCTGCCCCTTGAGGTCGGCTGGCATTTTGATCCCGCTGTCCTTGCGGATGATGAAGATGCCTTTGAAGTCCTCTGCATCGCCCGCCATCGCGATGACGTGGTAGCCGACCTTCATCGCCTGCAACGTCTGCCACGGGTTGGGCAGCAGGAATGCGGGTTCGCGGGCGCGAAACTTTTTCTCGTAGGCCGGATAGTCCCGCGAGGCTTCCAACTCGATCTGCACGCCTTTCAGTTGACGATTGAGATGATCGACGAGCGGCTGATAGGCCTCGCTGAGTTTCTGCGGGTTGTGAAGCGGATGGACAGCTAGGCGATAGATTGGGGTGACAGCACCCGCAGGGCCGCTGCTGTATTGCAGCGGCTTCTCTGCCGGCTGTCGATCGCATGCCGCCAAGAGGGTGGCGAGAAGCAAGCCGACAAGAGTGGCTAATCTGTTCATGCTTTCCGATTAAGTTTTATCAGTCGGATCCGATCTACGCAACCACTGTATCACTTTCGAAATAGAAGCGATGTCTGACGCCTGACAAAACGTGTCACTATTTTTTCGGACAATCGGTCGCTCAATACCCGATCTGATGGGTTCACGGCCCGATGCCGGGCCATCCTGAGGATGCCACTTTAGTCGTGCCCGGTGATGTGAGAGCGCTAATGGCCGAGCGCCATCATCAGCCCCGCCATGTCCTGCGCCATCGCCCGCTTCGACTATAGTGGCTGCGTCGGGCAGCGGCCTATTTCGCCCTGTAGGTGTCGAGGTTGATGCCCTCGCGCGCCATCGCCGCCGAGACCGGCGGTTGCGCCGCGACGCGGCTGACATAGGCCTGGTAGGCCGGCAGCGAAGCCGGATCGATGCCGCCGAGCCCGCCCCAGCGCAGGAATGTCAGCGCATAGGCATCGACGAAGGACAGCCGGTCGCCAAGCAGGAAGGGGCCGGCCGCCTGCGCCAAGGTCTGGATGCGTTCCAGGCATTCGCGAAACGCCGCCACGGCGGTGTTCTTCACATCCGCCTGGGCGGCTTCGCTTGCGGCGAACTTGACCGGGCGGAAGATGTGCGTGAAGGTTGGATGCACGGTGTTGTTCATCCAGGCGAAGAGCGACATCGCCTGCGCCCGCTGCCAGCCATCGCCCGGCAGCAGCCCGGCCTGGGGAAAGCGCCGGTCGAGGTAATCGCAAATCGCCACGATCTGGTTCAGCGGCTTGCCGTCGACCACCAGCAGCGGCACCTGGCCCAGTGGATTCAGCGCCAGGTAGTCGGGCGTGTGCTGCTCGCCCTTGTGCAGCTTCACCGACTGGGTTTCGATTTCCTCGCCCGTCGCGGCCTTGATCGCTTCGATCCCGACATGGGGGACGAAAGAACAGGCGCCGGGGCTGTAGTAGAGCTTGATCATGGTTGTTCTCCTCTGGGGTCGTGGGGGACTCAGGGGCGAATTCTCGCATGGGCTGGCGGCCATCTCTTGCTACACGGACTTCCGCTTCGTGCCGATAAGAGCCGCTCAAGATTTCACGCTCAGAGGCAACAGTGCAGCGGGAACGGCTATTGGTGATGACTACCGCATGAGATTTGAAGGCCCGGTTCCAGAGTCAACCCGCCGCTGAACTGCGCTGCGTTTGATTCAGAGATAAGGCTGACCTTGACCCTTTCCTCTTTCATAGCACGGCCTTTTCCAAACGTGCAGTCTATGATTGTGCGTGTATGATCTTTTGTGAATTCTGGCCCAAAAGCAAAATTGGAGGCATAGCGTGTTCCAGATACCACCTAATGAAGCAGAGCGGATTGCCGCTCTCGTTAGCTACGGAATTCTTGATAGCGACTTCGAGGAAACATTCGACAGGGTCACGCGGATCGCTGCTAACGTCTTTGATGTACCCATAGCTCTAATTTCCATAGTCGACGGTACACGCCAGTGGTTCAAGTCTAAGGTCGGACTTGAGGTCAGGGAAACGCCTCGCGAAATTTCATTTTGCACTCACGCTATTCTTGGATCCGACGTCTTCGTCGTGTCTGACGCCCGCCACGATGATAGGTTTGTCGGCAATCCATTGGTAACCGGCAGCCCAAATGTGCGCTTCTACGCTGGCGCTCCTCTCATCAATTCTAAGGGCTATGCCCTTGGAACCATGTGTGTAATCGACCGGCAGCCCAGACCGACCATGGATGACCGTCAGCGGCAGATTCTTACTGACCTCGCTGGCATCGTCGTCGATCTGATGGAAAGTCGTAGGCTCAAACTTCGTGCTGAGAGGTTCGGTAAGGAATAGTCAATTTGCGCGACTTCACCATGATTGGTTGCTGGGGGAAAATAGCCGCTACTTCCTCATCGTTTATGCAGACGACCCGCGGCATGGTGGAGTCGAGGGCGAGCCCGTTCGCTTCGCTCTCTGGACGCTGCGCGATGAAGCCGCGCAGCTCCGGTCAGCTACACGTTAGGCCGCACATACCACAGGAGCCCCCCATGCCGTCGAATCTGCCCATGCCCACAAGCCAACGCGTCGTCCAAGTCTGTCTCTTTCTCGTTGCAGCAATTGCAATGCTCGGCGGCATGCTCCAGATGTACGTGGGACAGCCCGACACGGTGCCCCGACTCGATAACGTGCACCGCTTCATGGCTGGTGTGTACTTCTCAACTGGGATCATCAACCTCTGGGCAGCCACTACCATTCGACGCCAGGGAACACTGGTGTATCTATTGGCTCTCGGGGTCCTTCTTGCCGGTGTCGGAAGGCTGGTATCCATCAGTCAGGTTGGGCTGCCCGAACCAGCAGCGGTCTGGCTTGGCTACCTCATTCCCGAACTACTGCTGCCCGTTGTCATCGCGGTGGCACACACAGCCACCAATCGCAATGCGTCGCGAGCTGCAGAAGCGGCCTAACTCAAACGTTGAACGGCCGCTTTCCCAATCTTCCGACTTCCGCTTTGTGGGCGAAAGCGCCCATAGAGTATGACATTGTCAGCAGACCGCAACCAGTCTTTGGTGGCCCGATAGGTTTTGTTATCGAACGGCGCTTGTTGGCCCATAAGCGCCGCTCCCCAAGCGCTGATCACCTTCCCGCTTACCCGCGTCTCCACACCGATGGCGCCGCGCCAAACCAGTTCCGAAACGCCCGCGTGAACGAACTCTGCTCCGCATAGCCCAGCAGCAGCGCGACATCGAGCGCCGACAGCGCGGGGTCGCGCAGATACACCTGCGCCAGTTCGCGGCGCGTGGCGTCGAGGACAATCTGGAATGAAGAGTCGGCGCTGGCGAGACGGCGCTGCAGGGTGCGCGGCGTGATGCCGAGGCTGGTGGCGGCATGCTGCAGCGTGGCCTCGCACTTCGGCATCAGCGGCAGCAGTGCCTGGCGCAGTTGGCCGGCGATGGTGCTGGTTCCCTGCAGGCGGTCGATGGCCTTGCGCGCGGCGTCGCGCATCGCCAGGTTGAGTTCGGCATCGGCCTGCACCAGTGGCTGCACGAGCAGGCGGCGGTCGAACAGCAGCGAGTTCTCGCCGGCATTGAAGCGCACCGGGCAGCCGAAGAAGGCGACGAAGGGCTGCGGGTCGTCGGGCGCGGCGTGGCGGAAGCGCACTTCGCGCAGCGGCAGTTCGGTGCCGGCGATCCAGCGGCCGAGGCCGAGCCAGCTGGCGATCAGCGATTCGGCCAGCACGTCGCAATACGGCAGGCCGGCGCGGGTGGCTTCGGGCAGCACCACCCAGGCCAGCTTGGCGTTTTCGCCGTCGATGGCGAAGGCCGTCTCGCTGTAGCCGGAATCGAACACCAGCCGGCGATAGAGCGGCACCAGGCCGATCGCCTCGCCGAGGTTGCGGCAGGTCATCAGCGCATAGCCGAGCGCGTCGAAGGTACCGGGGCGTACCTGGCGGCCGAATTCGAGGCCGAGGTCGCGGCGGCCGGTGAGCGCCAGCGCCGATTGGAACAGCGCGACCAGCGCGGCCAGCGGCACGCGCGCCTGTGCCGCCTCCCAGTCGGCCGGGGCGATGCGCGCGTGCTGTAGCAGCGCGGTGCGCGGCAGGCCGAAGCGCTCGACCACCTCGAACAGGCGCCGGGCATAGGCGACACCAACGTTGAGCGAGGTATTGCCGGCAGTGGCGGCGGTTGGAATCGGTTTCGGCACGATTAGGATGAGTGTCGCGAAATGACAAATCAGCGGGTATTTTGCGACAAGGCACTTCAACGTTCAATCATTTATCCTGCCCGGACAATAAACGGCCCCGCGAATCAGGGCGACCGAACAACGAGGAGACAAGACATGGCGCCCATCGACCAGGTTCATCTGCATTTCAGCCCCGCCTCGCTGGGCCTGCTCAATGTCGTACTCGGCCTGGTGATGTTCGGCGTGGCGCTCGAACTCAAGGTCGAAGACTTCCGCAATGCGCTGAAGACGCCGCGCGCGCTGGCGCTGGGCCTCGTCGGCCACCACCTGCTGTTCCCGGCCATGACCTATGTGCTGGTGAGCATCATCGAGCCCACGCCGAGCATCGGACTGGGCATGCTGCTGGTGTCGTCCTGCCCGGCGGGCCATGTCTCGAATTTCCTGACGCATTACTCGCGCGGCAACACGGCGCTGTCGGTTTCGGTCAGCGCGACTTCGACCCTGCTGGCGCTGGTGATGACGCCGCTGAACTTCGCCTTCTGGGGCAACCTGCACCCGCTGACCCACGACCTGATGCGCGAGATCCGCGTCAGCCCGGCGGAAATGCTGGCGGTGATCTTCCTCCTGCTCGGCCTGCCGCTGGCGCTCGGGCTCTGGATCGCAAAGGCGAAGCCGGCGTTCGCGCACAAGCTGCAGAAGCCGATGAAGATCTTCTCGCTGCTGGCGCTGGCCGGCTTCATCCTCGGCGCACTGGGGGCGAACTTCAAGCACTTCATCGAATACATCCACCTGGTGCTCGGCGTGGTGTTCGTGCATAACCTGCTGGCGCTGGTCACCGGCTACAGCCTGGCCAGAGTGATCAGCCTCAATGAATACGATCGCCGCGCGATCACCTTCGAGATGGGCATCCAGAATTCCGGCCTCGGCCTGATCCTGATTTTCGATTTCTTCGACGGCCTTGGCGGCATGGCCATCATCACGGCGTGGTGGGGCGTCTGGCACATCATCGCCGGCATGACGCTGGCGACCTTCTGGCGCCGACGCGACCCGCACGGCCACACTGCAACCGAAGCCGCGACATGAAGGATCATCGCGTTCTGGTAACGGGCGGCGGCGGCTATCTGGGCCGCCAACTGGTCACCGCGCTGGCCGCCTTGCCCGCCGAGCGGCGCCCCGCCGCCATCGTCAGCCAC
>JAPLRA010000306.1:0-5098 GCA_026399445.1 Sulfuritalea sp. | reverse complement strand
GGGCGTCGACTACGCGGTAGCGGATATCCGTTCGGCCGACATTGCCGAGATCATCGCCCGCCACGGCATCGACACCGTGGTGCATCTGGCCTCAATCGTCACGCCGGGCAAGAAGAGCAACCGCGAATTCGAGTACGACGTCGACGTCAATGGCACCAAGAACCTGCTGGAGGCCTGCGTCCGCCACCATGTGAAGCGCATCATCGTGTCGTCGTCCGGCGCGGCCTACGGCTACCACGCGGACAATCCGGACTGGCTGACCGAGGATGCCCCCGTGCGCGGCAACGAGGCCTTCGCCTATTCGCACCACAAGAGGCTGGTCGAGGAAATGCTGGCCGACTACCGGCGCACGCAGCCGCAACTGGAACAGATCATCTTCCGCATCGGCACCATCCTCGGCCCGACGGTGAAGAACCAGATCACCGACCTCTTTGAAAAGCCCCGCCTGATCGCGATTGCTGGTTCCGAGAGCCCCTTCGTTTTCATCCACGACCAGGACGTGGTCGGCGCCATGTTGCACGGCATCGATTCGCCGGTGACGGGGATTTTCAACGTCGCGGGCGACGGCAAGCTGACTATCCACGAAATCGCCGAGCGGCTGGGCAAGCGCTGCGTGGTGCTGCCAGCCGGCCTGCTGCGGGCCGCGCTGTGGCTGCTGAAGAAACTCAATCTCACGCAGTACGGCCCGGAGCAGCTCGACTTCCTGCGCTATCGGCCGGTGCTGCTCAACACCCGGCTCAAGCGGGAGTTCGGCTATGTGCCTAAGCTGAGCTCGGCCGAAGTGTTCGAGCTTTACCGCAAGTCGCGCCAGGGCAAGGCGACATGAGTCGCCGCGACTTCAAGGGCAAGGCCATCCTTATCAGCGGCGCTGCCGGCGGATTGGGCGCGGCCCTGTGCCACCGTTTCGCGGCGGCCGGAGCGCGGATTGCCGCGATGGACCTCGATGCCGGCCGGCTCGATGCGCTGACGACAGCCTTGAACAAGACAGGCGCGGATGTCCTCGCCCTGCCCGGCGACATCGCCGATGCCGACGCCTGCCGCATCGCCGTCGAGCGGACCGTGGCGGACTTCGGCGCGCTCGACGGCCTGATCAACAATGCCGGCATCTCGCAGCGCAGCCTGTTGCGGGACACCGACCCGGACGTGATCCGCCGCGTCATGGAAGTGAATTTCTTCGGCGCGCTGTATCTGACGCATGCCGCCCTGCCCCACATCACGGCACGGCGCGGGGTGATCGCGGCGATTTCCAGCGTCGCCGGCTACGCGCCGCTGATCGGCCGCACTGGCTACGCCGCCAGCAAGCATGCGCTGCACGGCTTTTTCGACAGCCTGCGTACCGAAGTCGAAGATGCCGGCGTCGGCGTGACGCTGGTCTGCCCGTCCTTCATCAGCACCGGCATCGGTGCCGCGGCCTTGACCGCCAGCGGCCCGCGCATCACCGCCGGCGGCGAATCGACGCCGGAAGACATCGCCGCGCGTATTTTCGACGCCATGAGCGAAGGCCGCGCCCTGCTGCTGCCCGACCGTACCTCGCGCCTGGCGTGGTGGCTCAGCCGCCTGCTGCCGACCACCTATGCCCGTACCATGAAGCGCCGCGTCGGCGCCGAATTCGGATTCAAGGACAAGCCATGATCCTGACGCATTTAGTGACCCTGCTTTTCGGCCTTGTCACCGGTATCGCTGCTGACGGCTGTTGCCTTCGTTGCCGGCGCGGCGCTGGCCGCACCGATCACCGTGGTCGACGGCAACGGCAAACCGCTGGCAACCGTGATGGTCAGCCGCCAACCGGTCAAGCCGGCGGCGATCGACACCTCGGACAACGGCTACCCGGCCAGCGGCAAGCCCCAGCAGGCGTACATCGAAATCACCCGCTTCACCGACAGCGCCGGCCGCGCGGACATCCCGCCGGCCGAGCATCCGTGGCAGGTGCGGCTGCGCAAGCCGGGCTATCAGGATCGCATCGTCTCGCCCGCCGAACTCAAGGGCAAGCTGGCGATGAGCGTCGAGACCGATGCTGCCGCGCTGGCGGAGCAGCGGCCGGGCAACGCCTGGTCGTCGACCATCGACTTCGGCGACGAAAACCTCAAAAAGGAATTCATGCTCCAGTGCAATTTCTGCCACCAGCAGGGCAGCGCGCTCTTGCGCCGCAATCGCCCGGCGGCGGAATGGGATGAGGTGATCAAGCGCATGGTGCGCTACGGCGCGCGGCTGTCTACCGAAGGCCAGCAGAAAATTCCGGCCATGCTCGAAGCGCACTGGCAGAAGATCCACGCCAATCCGGCGCTGGTGCCGGAAGGCACGCCGTGGTCGCCGACGCTGGCCGCCGCGAGCATTCGCGAAATGCCGATCGGCGACGCCTTTTCGCAAATGCACGACCTGCTGTTCCACAGCAATGGCCTGGTCTATGTCGGCGACAACCTGCAGGACCGGGTCTATGAAGTCGATCCGAAAACCGGCAAATACACGGTGTACAAGATTCCGCCGCAGCCGGGCGACAAGCTCGGCGGCCTGCTTGCCGGGCGGCTGCGCGACTTCCCCAAGCACGAGACCTACCAGGGCATCCACTCGCTGGCGGAATCGCCGAAGGACCAGCACATCTTCATCACGCCGTCCTACCAGCGCCGACTTTTGGAGTTCGACCCGGTGAGCAAGGTTTTCACGGCGCATGAAATGGACCGCGGCTTCTACCCGCACACGATCCGCTTCGATGCGAAGGACCGCGTCTGGTTCACGCTGGCGCTGTCCAACCAGGTAGCGATGTTCGACCGCGCGGCAAAGAAGTTCAGCTACTACGACCTGCCCTTCCGCAGCACCATGGAGAAGATCACCGTCGCGCTGACGCCTTTCATTTTCAAGCTGCTCGGCTATGGCATTCCGATCGCCAATTACGTCAAGGTCGACCACGTATCGACCGGCGTGCCGCTACCCTATGGCATCGACGTAACGCCGGACGGCAAGGCCTGGATCGCCCGCCTGCATACCGACGAGATTGCCTCGGTCGACCCGGACACGGGTGTCGTGACCATGATCAAGACGCCGTTCAAGGCCCCGCGCCGCCTGCGCTCGGACCGCGACGGCAACCTGTGGATCGCTGCCTTCAACGAATCGCAGATTGCGCGCTACGAGCCGAAGACAGGTGCCTTCACCCGCTACGAACTGCCGGTGCTGCCAAAGGGCAGCGACACGCCCTACTCCCTCAACGTCGACCGCGCGCGGCACCAGGTCTGGGTCAATGGCACCAATTCCGATTCGGTCTATCGCCTCGACATCGCGACGCAGAAGTGGACGATGTTCCCCATGCAGCGCCGCGTCACCTTCACCCGCGACGTCGAGTTCTCGCCGGACGGCAAGGTCTATCTGACCGGTGCCTCGTTTCCGAGCTGGATGATCGAGGACACACAGCCGACACTGATGGAGTTGACGCCGCAATAGGCGATCCCCATGCCAGCCTTCTACCTCTCGTGCCTGCTCGCCTTCACCGGCGGGCATCTGGTCAATTACAGCGTCATCCTGTACCTGCAGGAGAAGGTGGGCTCCGACCTGCTGTCGGGGATCGGCTTCGGGCTGTCGTTCGGTACTTCGATCGTCTTCGGCTGGTTCGCCGGCGTGCTCTGCGACCGGATTTCGCCGACGCGGGTGATCCATGCGGCGCAAGGCTTGTTCCTGCTCTGCCTGACCGGCTTGTGGTGGACCGATGCCGGCGCCAGCGCCGAAACCCGCGTTGCGTGGACGCTGTTCTCGGCCTTCCTAGGCGGCCTGGCGTGGTCCTTCGTCGGCCCCGCGCGGCTGGCCACGCTGGGGCAGATCGCGCCGCCGGCGAAGCTGCGGCCGGCCACCATCATCTTCAACCTGCAGGTGCTGATCGGCTTCGGCCTCGCGCCCGTGGTCATCGGCGCGGTGAGAAGCCAAGCGGGCTGGCCCGCGGTGTTCGCCACCGGCATGGGCCTGTTCGCCACCTCTTCGCTGTTGCTGCTGGGCACGCGGACCAGGGGCAGCGACCGCCCCCGGCAGGGCGTATTCGCCGAACTGCGCGAAGGCTTCGCCGCCGTCGGCGCCAACCCGCTGCTGGCGCAATTGATCCTCGCCGCGATCATTGCCTATGCCATGACCGGCCCGATGCAAATCATCCTGCCCAAGCTCGCGCGAGAAGTGCTCGGGCTGTCCGAAGTGCAGCGCGGCGGCTATCTGGGCCTGATGGCATTCGCATTGATCGTGGGCGGCGTCTCGGCCCTGTTCCTCGGCAAGCGCCTGCATCATGGTGCGGCCATCTTCGCCGGCACCATGTTGGCGAGCCTGCTGTTCGGCAGCTTGAGCCTATGGACCAGCGCCACGGTGTCGGCCGCGGTGCTGGGCGGCATGGGCATGCTCGGCGGCATGGTGATCAGCTTCGTCGTCGCCGGCATCCAGGGCCAGGCACCGGAAGCCATGCGCGGGCGCATCATGAGCATCTATTCGATCATCTCGCAGGTGATTCCGGCCTCCTCGGGCGTGGTGGCCGGCGTGCTGGTGCGCAACGCCGGCGTCACCGATGCGCTGCTGATCTCCGGTGCCGGGCTGGCCTGCGTTGCGCTGCTGGGTGCGGCGCTTATGCCCCAGCTGCGGCGAATGTCGAACTGAAGGCATGGAACAACCGGCAGATTCCGAAGTGGGCAGGCGCGGCGGCGGTCGTCGCCGTCTCGTCGCGATCCTCGGCCTGGCGCTGCTGCTCGGCCTCGGCCTGCTGTGGCTCAAGCCGGGCGGCGGGCTGGTGCACGATGCGCCACGCCAGTTGCCCTGGAGCGTGCCGGACTACCGGCTGGGCAAGGCCTCGCATTCGGTGCTGGCCGACGGTCGCCTGCGGATCGAAATCACGCACCTACCGCTCAGCGGGATTCGTCCCGAAATGCTGGCGTGGTGGTATCGGGTGCTGCCAATTTCGAGCGTCGAAATCAACGGCACCCGCTATCCCTTCTATCACGTCTTCCATCCCACCGAGCACGGCCGCATCCGCGTCGTCGAGCCCGCCAGCGACGGCTCGCCCGGCATGGGCGTAGGCGCCCTGGTGGAACGCGAGGAATGGTTCGGGCCCTACGACAGCAAGGGCGCCGGACGCATTACT
>JAPLRA010000311.1:2736-3833 GCA_026399445.1 Sulfuritalea sp. | reverse complement strand
GTCGGGATGCCGGTCGGTGTCGGCTTCGGCATTCGTGACGGTGCCACCGCCGCACGCATCGCAGCAGTCGCGGATGCGGTGGTGATCGGCAGCCGCATCATCGAAGAAATCGAAAACGGAGACGCCGACAATGCGCCGCAGCGGGTCACCGCATTTCTCAGCGGCATACGCGCGGCGATGGATGGAGGAAAGCCATGAGTTGGTTACAGAAGCTGCTGCCACCCAAGATCAAGCGCTCCGAAGGCGTACGCAAGTCTATTCCCGAAGGGCTGTGGGCGAAGTGCCCGGCCTGTGAAGCCGTGCTCTACGGCACCGATCTGGAGAACAACCAGAACGTTTGCCCGAAGTGCAGTCATCACCTTCGGCTGCGCGCCCGCGTCCGGCTTGATGCCTTGCTCGATGCCGAAGGCCGCTTCGAGATCGGCACCGAAGTCATCCCGATGGATCCGCTCAAGTTCAAGGACAGCAAGCGCTATGTGGACCGCCTCGCCGCCGCAAACGAGGACACGGGCGAAGCCGATGCGATGGTGGTGATGCAGGGCGCGATCAAGACCGTACCGGTGGTGGTCGCCTGTTTCGAATTCGAGTTCCTCGGCGGTTCGATGGGTGCGGTGGTCGGCGAGCGTTTCGTGCGCGGCGTCAAGGCGGCGATCGAACTGCAATCGCCCTTCATCTGCATCACCGCTTCCGGCGGTGCGCGCATGCAGGAAGGCCTGTTTTCGCTGATGCAGATGGCCAAGACCACGGCGGCCGTGACGCAACTGGCTCACCACCAGTTGCCCTTTATCACCCTGCTGACCGATCCCACCATGGGCGGCGTTTCCGCCTCCTTCGCCTTTGTCGGCGACGTGGTGATCGCCGAGCCCGGCGCCCTGATCGGTTTCGCCGGTCCGCGCGTGATCGAGCAAACGGTGCGCGAGACCCTGCCCGAGGGCTTCCAGCGAGCCGAATTTCTGCTGGAAAAGGGCGCTATCGACATGATCGTCGACCGGCGCGAACTTCGCGACAAACTGGCTTCACTGATCACCCTGCTGCAGCGCGTTCCCGCTGTTTGATGGCGGCGATGCTGGATGCATGGCTGGCGCGGATCGAAGCGC
>JAPLRA010000311.1:0-2690 GCA_026399445.1 Sulfuritalea sp. | reverse complement strand
CAGCGCCGGCATTGAACTTGGCCTGGAGCGGGTTGCGGCGGTCAAGGCGCGACTGGGCCAGCGGGAAACCTGCCCGGTTGTTCTGGTGGCCGGTACCAATGGCAAGGGGTCGACCTGCGCCATGCTGGAGCGCATCCTGCTCGCCGCCGGCTATCGCGTCGGGTTGTACACCTCGCCTCATTTGCTGAAGTACAACGAGCGCGTCAGGATCAACGGCACAGCAGTCGCTGATGCCAGCCTGTGCGATGCTTTTGCGCGCGTCGAAGAGGCGCGCGGGGACGCCGCGCTGACCTATTTCGAATTCGGCACGCTTGCCGCGTGGGAAGTATTTGCTGCTGCCGATCTCGACGCGATCATTCTCGAGGTAGGCCTCGGCGGCAGGCTCGATGCCACCAATATCTACGAACCTACCTGCAGCATCGTAAGCAGTATCGATCTCGATCACATGGATTTTCTCGGCGCCGATCGCGAGGCCATCGGTCGCGAAAAGGCCGGCATTTTTCGCAGCGGAGTTCCGGCAATTTGTGGCGATCCGCAGCCCCCGCAGTCCTTGATAGCTCATGCCTCTGCCACCGGCGCGGCGCTCCAGGTCCTGGGCCGGGATTTCGGCTATCAGCGACAGGAGCAGCAGTGGCTGTATTGGGCGCGTCCGATGGGCGCCGAGGAAATTCGTCGCGGCGGGCTGGCATTCCCGGGCCTGCGCGGCGACCAGCAATTGGCTAATGCGGCCGGCACGCTGGCGGCGCTCGACGCCCTGCATCAGAGCCTGCCGGTGGCCATGAAGGACATCCGCCAGGGACTGATCGGAGTCGAACTGGCGGGGCGTTTCCAGGTTTTGCCTGGGCGCCCGGCCGTGGTGCTCGATGTCGCCCACAATCCGCAGGCCGCACGCGTGCTGGCGGCCAACCTCGGCAGCATGGGTTTCCATCGGAATACTTGGGCCGTGTTCGGCATGCTCGCCGACAAGGACATCGACGGCGTTATCGAAGCATTGGGCGAGCGGGTGACGCACTGGTTGCCATGTACGCTGGAAGGCCGCCGTGCCGCCAACGCCGACTTTCTGGCGGGCCGTTTGAAGGCCAAGGGAATGCAGGTGGTGGGCGAGTTCGAATCACCAGCAGCAGCGCTTGCTTGCGCACAAGAGAATGCGGGCGAAGATGATAGAATTCTCGCCTTCGGATCCTTCCTCACTGTTGCTGCGGCCATGCAAACGCTTGGCCGACCAGCGTAACCACGATGGCGGAACAAGACACATCGCCTGACGCAGATTTGCAACTGAAGAAGCGCGCTCGCCGCCGGTTGGTCGGCGCTATCGCGCTGGCGCTGTTTGCCGTCATTGTCCTGCCGATGGTGATGGATCGCGAACCGCGCCCTTTGAGCCAGGACATTCAGGTACGCATCCCGAGTCAGGATTCGACCGGATTGGCATCGAAGGTTCTTCCCGGCAAGCCTGCGGCCACTCCGATGCCGGCACCCGAGCCGAAACCGGCGGTCGAGCCGAAGGCTGAACCCCAGACCAAGCCTGAGCCTGCCCCCGCGGCGTCTCCCATAGTGCCGGTAGCGCCCGCAATGCCCGCGGTCATCAAACCGGCTCCTGCTGTGGCGCCTGTTCCGGCTGCAAAGCCAGCGGCGCCCGCGAAGAAGTCCGAGGCTGCTGAAAAGCCGGCTGCAAAAACGGTGGCGGAAGCCAAGTCGACTGCCGATGGTTCCGGTCAGTGGGTGGTTCAGTTGGGGGCCTACAAGGAGGCGGGCAACGTCAAGCTCTTGCTCTCCAAGTTGAAGGGTGTGGGCGTGCCGGCTTACACCGAAAAGCTGGATTCACCGCAAGGGCCGCGCACCCGTGTTCGAGCGGGACCCTTCGCCAGTCAGGAGGCGGCAGAAAAGGCGCGTACGAAAATCAAGATCATCGGCGTAGACGGCCCGGTCGCGCAGAAGTAGGGCGATGACCGCGTTCGATTACGCCGTGCTGACGGCCATTGCGGCGTCGGTGCTGTTGGGCTTGTGGCGTGGCGTGGTGAGCGAGATTCTGGCGCTGGCGGCTTGGGTGGCGGCGTTTTTTGTGGCGCGCGCCGAGGCGTCGGAGGTGGCGGGTTGGCTGACCGGGCAAATCGCCGAACCGGGCATGCGACTGGCAGCGGCTTATGTGTTGATCTTTGTCGGGGTATTGCTGCTGTTCGCAATTGCGCGCATGCTGATTTCCCTGATGCTGAAGGTCGCGGGTTTGGGATTGTTGGACCGCTTGCTGGGCGCTGCTTTTGGCGTCTTGCGCGGAGTTCTGGTGGTGTGGGTGGCAGTGCTGGTGGCGGGCATGACGCCGTTGCCCAAGGCAGACTGGTGGCGTGATGCGATACTGTCGCCGCCGCTGGAAACTGCGGTGATTGCGGCAAAACCCTGGTTGCCGGCGGATGCGGCAAAACGGATTCGGTTTCGATAGAGGAAAATGACCATCTCCCCTTCCCCCTTCCCGGGGAAGGGGGCGATAATTGTTCGCGGGCGTTGCCCGCTCCATGTTTTGGCTGCTTCTCCTTGGGGCGGCCCTGCGGAGAAGAACCATGTGCGGAATTCTGGGTGTGGTGGCCACTACGCCGGTGAACCAGTTGCTCTACGACGGATTGCAGGTGCTTCAGCACCGCGGTCAGGATGCCGCCGGCGTTGCCACGGCAGAAGATGGACGTTTCCACATGCACAAG
>JAPLRA010000144.1 GCA_026399445.1 Sulfuritalea sp. | reverse complement strand
TCGCGACGCATGCGTCGCGCCGCCGCAGCCGGCTGGCTATGCAAAGCCAGCCGTGGGCCGCGTGGCGGAGGGGGGCGGGCGACCAATTCGCCTTTCGCGTGTTTTATCTTCGGCGGGTGGTACTCGGTGCCATGAGCGTTTGTGTGTCTGAAAAGTCGGCGCTGGAGATACGGCGAGCGTGACGGCTTGTTTTGCTGCGTCGCGCAAATCATCAATGCCCATCGCGGCACCGGACACGTTATCATTTCGCCGGAATTCGTATTACTAAGAGGATATCCATGGCCGACGACGGCATTTATCGCAAGACCGAAAAGGGACGAACCGAAATCGCGACGCGAGCCAACAAGCTCGGCATGCGCGAGCGGACCATGTTGATCATGGTGGACGACAAGACCCCGCGCAGCGGGCTGTTGGCGAGAAGCGCGCATCCAAGCACGGGCGATATTCTGGACGCCTTGCTGGCTCAGGAATTCATCGAGACGGATACGGGAACCGCGCCGGCCGTCAAGACAGTCGCACCGGCCGCCGAAGCCGCGCCGGTGTCTCCGGCTACTTCGGCAGCGGCCGACGTTGAGGTTTCTCTGACTTCCGCTTCGCGCTTCGCCTGCCGCAGCCTGGTTGACGTCATGGGTCCGGCGGCCGACGATCTGACGGCTCTGGTAGAGAAGAGCAGAACTCCGGAAGATCTCGCGCTGGTGCTCGAGAAATGTCGCGTGATTCTTCAGGGCATGGTGGGCAAGCAAAAGGCGGAGACTTTTTGGGCGGGTGTCAGCGCGCGCTTGCCAAAGGTCTGATCTGTGGCAAGCTGAGCGGGGTTCGGAGCATCGCACCCGCTTCCCTGTAGTCCAGAGGCGCCCATGAGACTATTGCTCGCAGAAGACGACCGCATCATTTCCCAGGGGCTGATCACCGCCCTGCGCAAATCCGGCTACGCCGTGGATCATGTTAACAATGGCGCGGATGCCGACACGGCCCTGCTTTCCCAGCCTTACGACCTGCTGATCCTCGACCTTGGCCTGCCGCGCCTGTCGGGCATCGAGGTGCTCAAGCGTCTGCGCGCACGCAAGGTCGCCATGCCGGTGCTGGTGCTGACAGCCCAGGACGGCGTCGAGGACCGGGTGCGCGGGCTGGATGCCGGCGCCGACGATTACCTGACCAAGCCCTTCGCCCTGCCGGAACTGTTTGCCCGGGTGCGGGCGCTCACCCGACGCGGTACCGGCAATCCGACGCGCATCGAAGTAGGCGCCTTGTCCTACGACCAGTCCGAGCGCATCGCCCGACTCAATGGCGAGATTCTTGAACTGTCGGCGCGCGAACTGGCGCTGCTGGAAATCCTGCTGCTGCGCGCCGGGCGACTGGTGGCGAAGGAACAACTGGTCGACCAGTTGTGCAGCTGGGGCGAAGAGGTCAGCAACAATGCCATCGAGGTCTATATTCATCGCCTGCGCAAGAAGCTTGAGCCCGGCGACGCCCGTATCGTGACCGTGCGGGGCCTCGGCTATTGCCTGGAGAAACCGTCCGACGCGGCCGCTTCCGCCGATGGCCACGCCTGACGCCGGCCCGCGAAGCGGCGTCCGGGGCACGCAAAGTCAGGACGCAGAACCGGCACCCATCTCGCCGAACCTGCGCGGCCCGAATCCCTTCCTCTACAGCGAATACCCCAATTCGCTGTTCGGCGAAATCCTCGACTGGATGCTGGCGCCGCTCTTGCTGCTGTGGCCGATATCGATTGCCGCCACCAATCACGTCGCCAGCTTCATCGCCAACCAGCCCTACGATCAGGCACTGGCGGACAACGTCACGGCCATCGCCCGCCTGGTGAACATCGAGGGCGGCAGGGTGACGGTAACCCTGCCGGCGGCGGCGCGCAGCCTGTTGCGTGCGGACGATCTCGACTCGACCTACTATCAGGTCATCGGCCCCACCAGCAAGCTGATTCACGGCGATCGGGAAATTCCGTGGCCGACATTGCCGGCAAACATCGAAGCGCGCAAGGTCCTGTTTCGCGACGATCGCATCGAAGCCGAAAACGTGCGCATCGCCTATACCTTCATTCCGGTCAGGAGCGGTTTGCCTCCAGTGATCGTGCAGGTGGCGGAAACCCTGCGCAAGCGGGAGCAGCTTTCCTCGCAAATCATTTCCGGCGTGCTGTTGCCGCAGTTCGCCATCATTCCGCTGGCGGTGATCCTGGTCTATCTGGGCCTGACGCGCGGCATCGCGCCCCTGCAGCAACTGCGCGAACGCATTCGCCGCCGCCGGCCCACCGATCTCTCGCCGATCCCGGTCAAACGCGTGCCGGACGAAGTGCGGCCGCTGGTGGTGGCCTTCAACGAAATGATGGGGCGACTGGAAGAAAACCTGCAGGCGCAGCAGCGCTTCATCGCCCAGGCGGCGCACCAGATGCGTACGCCGCTGACGGGGCTCAAGACCCAGACCGAACTCGCGCTGTCGGAAACCGACCCGGCGCAGATGCGCAATGCCCTGCTGCTGATCGCCGAAAGTACCGATCGGGCTTCGCACATGATCAACCAGTTGCTGATTCTGGCGCGGGCCGAGGCCAGCCACGAAAAACTGCATCGTGTGGAGCCGCTCGATCTCGACGAACTGGCGCGCGGCGTCACCGAGGAATGGGTGGTGCGTGCAATGGCCAAGCGGATCGACCTCGGCTTCGAGGAAAGCAACCGCCCGCTGCTGATCAACGGCGTGCCGCTGTTGCTGCGCGAACTGCTGTCTAACCTGGTAGACAACGCCGTCAAGTACACCCCGGCCGGCGGGCACGTCACGGTGCGCACCCGCGCTGGCGCGCTGGCGGTGCTCGAGGTGGAAGACGACGGCATCGGCATTCCGGCAGAAGAGCGGTCCAGCATTTTCGAGCGCTTCTACCGCGTGCTGGGCACCGACGCCGAAGGCAGCGGCCTGGGCCTGGCCATCGCCGCCGAGATCGCCGAACTGCATCAGGCCAAAATAGATCTGCTGACGGGCAGTCAAGGCCGCGGCAGCCTGTTCCGTGTCAGCTTTCCGCGTCACTGGGGGGCCGAAGCCAGCCCTTCAGACCAGACCAAACCGGCGACGGGAAGCTTTCCCATCGGACTATAAGCGGGCTTGTAAGCTTCCCGTCAGGATTGCCGGCTAACAATGGCCGTATCTTGGGGCAATTGGCGATTGGTTTATGCCTTTAGTACTGCTCCGGGGATACGGTAGGCGCATCACACAGGGAAATCCCGGGGTGCGTCTCAGGAACGGCGAACTGTTCCGGTTCGCCGCATAGCAAAAAAGGAGGAGTGCCAGATGCAGCTCACTGAGAAGCATAAACAGTACTGGAAAATCAACCTGAAGATAAGCACCATTCTGCTTACCCTCTGGTTCGTGTCCACGTTCGTCATGGGCTGGTATGCCCGCGAACTCAACGAGATCAACTTCATCGGTCCGTTGGGCTTCTACATGTCGGCGCAGGGATCGTTGATCATTTACGTCGCGATCATCTGGTATTACGCCCACTACATGAATAATCTGGACAAGGAATACGGCGTCCATGAAGGGGAGCTCGACTAATGGCTACCGAAACCACACAACAATCCCATTCGGCGTTTCTACAAAGCCTGAAGAAGTACTACACTTTCTACACTGGCGGCTTCGTCGCCTTCGTCGTCCTGGTCGGCATCCTCGAGCAGATGGGTGTGCCGAACAAGATCCTCGGCTACATCTTCCTGTTCTTCACCATCGCCCTGTATGCCGGCATCGGCTTCATGTCGAAGACGGCCGACCTTGGCGAGTACTACGTTGCCGGTCGACGCGTACCCGCCCTGTTCAACGGCATGGCGACCGGCGCCGACTGGATGTCCGCTGCCAGCTTCATCGGCATGGCCGGCACCCTGTACCTGTCCGGCTATGACGGCTTGGCCTTCGTGCTGGGCTGGACCGGTGGCTACTGTCTGGTGGCGATCTTCCTCGCGCCCTACCTGCGCAAGTTCGGTCAGTTCACGATTCCGGACTTCCTCGGTGCCCGCTTCGGCGGACACACGCCGCGTTTCATCGGCGTGGTGGCGGCGATCGTCTGTTCCTTCACCTACGTGATTGCGCAGATCTACGGCGTCGGCCTCATCACCTCGCGCTTCACCGGCCTCGAGTTCCAGGTCGGCGTGTTCGTGGGTCTGGCCGGCATTCTGGTGTGTTCCTTCCTCGGCGGCATGAAGGCGGTGACCTGGACCCAGGTGGCCCAGTACATCATCCTGATCTTCGCCTACATGATCCCGGTGGTATGGCTGGCGGTGAAGCAGACCGGCATCCCGATTCCGCAGATCGTTGCCTACACGCATCAGATGCCGAAGATCGCGGCGCTGGAAAAGGAGTTCAACGACAAGGCCTCGCCCAAGGGCGCCAAGGAAGAGTCGGTGCGCGCCATATTCCGTGACCGTGCAGCGGCGGCAAGCGCCAAGCTGGCGGGCCTGGAGAAGGACGGTGCCGGTTTCCTCGCGACGGAAAAGCAGGCGCTGGTTGACAAGGTGAATGCCCTCAAGGCGGCCACCGAACCGGCAGCTGATCCTAAAGCGATTGAAGCGGCGGAAAAGTCCCTCAAGGCTTTCCCGGTCGATGCAGTGGCAGCGAAGAAGGCTTGGACAGCGGAGAAGGGCCTCGCGGCTCGCGCCGCACCCGTCAAGCCCCACGCCGAAGCCTTTGCGGCCGGTGGCAAGACGCCGGAAGAGATCGAAAAGAACCGCACCAAGGCGAAGAAGAACTTCCTCGCCCTGATCATGTGCCTGATGGTCGGTACTGCCGCCCTGCCGCACATCCTGATGCGCTACTACACCACGCCTTCGGTGCATGAGGCGCGCGTTTCGGTGTTCTGGGGCCTGTTCTTCATCTTCCTGCTGTACTTCACCGCGC
>JAPLRA010000318.1 GCA_026399445.1 Sulfuritalea sp. | reverse complement strand
GCGGCGCGTCGGGCAGGCTTTCACGTGCGACGCGGAAGTCGAGCAGCAGTGGCGATAGCGGATGCGTCTGCGGCTTCGATGACAGTTCGACCTGGCCGCGTGCGGCAAGCGCCCGCCAGCGCGGAATCAGCCCGGTCATCAGTTCCCCGATGCTCGCCAGCAGACCTTGCCGGTCGCCCGCGTCATAGCCCTCGCCCTGGCTCATCAGCGTGGCCAGCAACGGGTTGCGGCGGCGTTCGGTCTCGCCGGTCCAGGCCAGGTGATACCAGGTCACCAGGTCGGAGAAGTAGGCGCCGGAAAGGTAGCCGCTGGCCGTCTCGCCGTCCTGGGTAAGCACCTGGTAGAGGTCATGCAGTCGCTGGTAGTGGGGGAAGGGCGCCAGCATGGTGACGTGATTGCTGCGGAAACAGGTCGCCAGCAGCATGTTCCGGTCCGCTTCGCTGATGCGCTCCAGATCGGGCGTGGCAAGTATGCGCAGCAAGGGATCGCGGAACTGGCCGCTTGAAAATTGCTGTGCGTAATCCTCGATCTGATCCAGCAATACCGGCACGAAATTCACCACGCAGCGGATTTGCGGGTGGCGCTCCAGATGCGCCGCCATGTCGACGTAATCCTTCATCGCATGCAGGTAGACCCAGGGCAGTACGAACTCGCCCGCCGCTTCGTTCGCCGTACCGCCATGCGCCTGTTTTCACCGTACCGCCAGCGTCTACTCCTGCGGCGCCATGGTCGCGATAGTCGGGCTGGTGCATGTGCCAGAGAAAAACCAGGTCGAGGGTTTTCATGATCGGGAGGAAGTCAATGCCGGGTGAGCGGGGAATCCGTTCATTTTATCGAGCGCAGCGAGCAAACCTTGACCCCCGCCCCGGGGCGGGGGGTGGGGGGGGGCTGTAGTGACCTTGATGACTTTCACTATTGAAAGTCATCTTATGTGATGCGTCTTCTGTCCCAGCATTTCCGGTGTTACCAGAGTGATGCCGTTTTCGCTGACATGGAAGCGCTTGCGGTCAGCCTCGATGTCGTAGCCGATGGTCATGCCTTCGGGAATACGGCAATGCTTGTCCATGACAACCCTGCGCAGCTTCGCGCTGCGGCCGATGTGCACATCGGGCAGGATCACCGATTCCTCGATCTCTGCAAAGCTGTGCACATGCACGCGTGAGAACAGCAGCGACTTGCGCACCACGGCACCGCTGATGATGTCGCCGCCCGACACCAGCGAATCGACCGCCATGCCGCGCCGGCCTTCATCGTCGAAAACGAACTTGGCCGGCGGCAATTGTTCCTGGTGGGTCCAGATCGGCCAGTCGTCGTCGTACAGGTTCAATTCGGGAGTGACTTTGGTCAGCTCCATGTTGGCCTCCCAATAGGCGTCGATGGTGCCGGCATCGCGCCAGTAGGGGATTCCGGCGCTGTCCATGCCGACACAGGAGTTGGCAAAGTTGTGGGCGAACGCCCGATAGCGCTCGACGCAATGTGGAATGACGTCCTTGCCAAAGTCGTGCGAGGAGCGGGGATCGTCGTGGTCGCGGATCAGTTGCTCGTAGAGGAAGTCGGCGTTGAATACATAGACGCCCATGCTGGCCAATGCACGATCGGGGCGATCCGGCATCGGGGGCGGGTTTGCCGGCTTTTCGACGAAGGCGGAAATGCGCTGGTTGTCGCCGACGTGCATCACGCCAAAACCGCTGGCCTCGGCGAGAGGCACATCAATGCAGGCGACGCTGAGATCGGCCTGCCGATGCACGTGCTCCGACAGCATGCGGCCATAGTCCATTTTGTAGACATGATCGCCGGAAAGCACCAGCACGTACTTGGGCCGGTTGCGGCGGATCAGGGCGAGGTTCTGGAACACCGCATCAGCCGTACCCTGGTACCAGTCTTCGCTGACCTGCTGCTGTGCCGGCAGGATGTCGATGAATTCATGGAAACGGCCGTCGAGGAAGCTCCAGCCACGCTGCAGGTGCTGGATCAGGCTCTGCGCCTTGTACTGCGTAGCGACGCCAATGCGGCGAATACCCGAATTGACGCAATTCGACAGTGTGAAGTCGATGATGCGGAACTTGCCACCGAAAGGAACCGCGGGCTTCGAGCGCGAGTCGGTGAGTTGCATCAAACGGCTGCCGCGCCCACCGGCCAGTATGATGCCGAAGCTGTTGCGGGTGAGTTCGTTGACGTTCACTGCGGCCTCAAGGGCTTTCTGCCCGGCCCCTACGAGCACCGCACCGCGCTCGACGAAGTGGTGCAGATGATGGGCGGGCTCGCCTATATGACCGGCGGCAAGGGCAAACCGATCAAATATATACCTATGTCCGACCCAGCCTGCGCCGCATTGCTCGAAGCGCGCGAACATGATCCGTTTTCCGTGCTCGGCCTCCATGCCGAAGGCGCCGGCTGGCGGCTGCGGGTTTTCCGTCCTCAAGTGAAAGCGGTCGCGGTGGCGCTGGACAATGGCGAATGGGCGCCGCTGAAGCGCCGCAGCGGTTCGGATCTGTTCGAGTGGCAGGGCGCCACTCCGCCGCCCCGGCCGTGGCGCCTGAAGGTCGATGGTGTTACCCAATACGATACCTATGCCTTTGCGCCGCGACCGCCGGCCGATGATCTGTTTCTGTTCAACGCCGGGCGTTTGCGCCAGGCTTGGCGCACCTTTGGCGCCGTGCCGGAAACGCGCGAGGGAATTGCCGGCATCTGCTTTCGCGTCTGGGCGCCGAACGCCGAGCGGGTCTCGGTAGTAGGTGGCTTCAATGGCTGGGATGGCCGCTCGCATCCCATGGCGACTCTGGGCGCGTCGGGTGTCTGGGAACTGTTCATCCCCGAGCTCGCCGCCGGTGCGCTGTATCGCTTTGAATTGCGCGTGCGTGGCAGCGGTGCGTTGCGACTCAAGATGGATCCCTATGCGCTGGCCTTCGAGCGGCGACCGGCATCGGCCTGCTGCGTAGCGCCGGTTTCGGCGCATGTCTGGAACGACGACGGCTGGATGGAAGCAAGGGCCAGGCGTGACTGGCTGTCGGCGCCGATGAGCGTTTACGAAATGCACATCGGCAGCTGGATGCGGCATCCTGATCGCAGCTTCTACAACTATCGCGAACTGGCGGAGCGGCTGGTGCCCTATCTGGTCGAGCTGGGCTATACCCACGTTGAATTCCTGCCGCTGATGGAGCACCCGCTCGACGAATCCTGGGGCTATCAATGCACCGGTTTCTTTGCGCCCAGTTCGCGTTTCGGCAGCGCCGACGATCTGCGTTTCCTGATCGACAGCCTGCATCAGGCGGGGATCGGCGTCCTCCTCGACTGGGTGCCCGGGCACTTTCCGGCTGATGACTGGGCGTTGGCTCACTTCGACGGTACGGCGCTCTACGAACACAGCGACCCGAAGCAGAAAATGCATCCCGACTGGGGTACGCATGTTTTCAACTACGGGCGCAACGAGGTGCGCAGCTTCCTGCTGTCCTCTGCGTACTACTGGCTGTCCGAGTTCCACATCGACGGCCTGCGCGTCGATGCCGTGGCCTCGATGATTTATCTCGACTACT
>JAPLRA010000204.1:994-13381 GCA_026399445.1 Sulfuritalea sp. | reverse complement strand
TATTGCTTTTGAACCCAAATTGCCAACCAAATGATCTTGCAGGGAATCAGAACATCCTCATCAAACGAATAGATGGCACACAGGCGATGGTACGCTCATGGTGCCTTTAGCTAAATGGAATGGCCACCTCGAAGAGCGGCTTGTGGCCGGAAGCGGAAGTCAGCGTTGACAGCCAGCGGTCGACGCCAACGCCCGGTGGATGAATCAAGTACACACGAAGTGGCCACTGATCCCGACATGACTTACGCGCATCCAACGGAGTCCGCTCGCGAAACCTAATGCACCGTACAGACCATGCAGGGATCGAAACTGCGCACGACATGATGAATTGCGGCCGGTAGCGGCTCCGTAGCGCTGGCAGCCAGACCGGCCAGCGCCTGTTCGAGCGCGCCGGGCTGCCCCTGCGCATCGCGCGGTGAGAAATTCCATGTAGTCGGGGCGATGATCTGGTAGTTGTGGATGCGGCCGCGGCGCACGGTGATCCAGTGCCCCAGCGATCCGCGCGCCGCCTCGATGAGCCCGACGCCCGATGTCTCGTCGGCAGGCTGAACATTGATGCACCAGGGCTCGCCGGGGACCAGTTCGTTCAGCCAGCGCTCCATTGCCGGCAGCACCAGCGCCAGTTCCAGCAGCCGGGCCACCACGCGCGCGGCGACGCTGCCGCCGTAGCCCTCGATCATGTCGCGCGCCAGCGGGTGTCCGGCCACGACCTGTCGTGCCAGCGCACCGGTTTCCACCACCTGTCCGGCCAGACGCGGCGCCTTGCACCAGGAATAGGCGCCGTCCTTTTCCGCGACGGGCAGCGTGCTGCCTTCCGCGGGGTGCTGCGGCAAGCCGGCGGCGGCGTACCACGCATGGGTGGTGTCCTCCAGAATCGCGCCAACGTCGAAAGTCGCGGCAGCGCCGTGCCACAGGCCCGCCGGGAACATCCGCTGATTTCCTTCGTTGTAGCAGCCATAGCTCATGAAACGGTCGGTACCACGCCCGAGATGCCAGAGATCGAGATCAGCGGCAATGGCGAGAAATGCCCGCAGATCGCCACCACCGGCACCTATCCGGTAGGCCTCCAATTGGGTTCGATCAGCGATTGCGGCGACCTCTTCCAGCCCTGCGCCGAAGGTTACGGTTTCAAGAAACTGGCGGAATTCGCGCAGGGTCCGGTGCAGGCGAAAAATCTCGGAGCTCTGCAACGGCCGCGTCGAGCCACCGGGTTGTACCGCCAGCGTATGCGGCCATTTGCCCGCCAGAAGACCCATCATCTGCATGAAGCGGGCGCGTGCCGGCAGCACCTGATTCGGTGCACTGCCCACCGTCGCGCGAAAGCGCTCGACTGCCGCTGCATGCCAGTGGCGTCCCGCGTAATCGGCGCGAGCAAAGTCGGGCATGAAGAACAGGTAGAAATGTGTCAGGTGGTCGGCCATGTTTTCCGTGGCCAATGTCAGGTTGGCCGCCAGCCGGCCGTTGTTCGGCGGCTCGACCCCGGCTGCATCGGCCAGTGCCAAGGCGGATGCGGCCGACTGGGCTACCGAACAAATGCCGCAAATGCGCGGCACCAGCACCAGCGCATCGGCCGGCAGCTTGCCTTGCAGGATCTGCTCGAAACCGCGATACAGCGGCGAATTGACGTAGGCCGCCTCGACCTTTCCGTCGGCGATGTCCAGCGTGATTTCGAGATCGCCTTCGACGCGATTGAAGGGACCAACGATGCGCCGCGTGCTCATCGCTTGGTCCGCTTGACCGAGGGCGCGCGCAAGAGGTGATCGGAGTGTGCGTTCTCACGCACCCGCGCCGGCGTCGCCGACTTGGACAGCGCGGCCAGCGCGATGAACCAGGCCTTGGGCATGTCGGACGGCAGACCGAGAGGAATGCCGGCCACTTTCGGCGTGGTCTCGAACGGATGGCCGGGTTCTTCAAAGCCGGGATCAGTGCAACGGATGCAGGCATAGCCGCCGCGCAGGCAGGAACCCTCGCCGTTCCACAAACGCTGATTGCAATCTGCATGCGCCTGCGTGCCCTTGCAGCCGAGCTGCTCCATCAGGCAGCCCTGCTCCGAATGCCGGGAGGCGCTGGCCTTGAATTCGTAATACTCATTGCGCGGGCACCCGTGGTGCACCAGCTGATCGGCAAAAAACCGCGGACGTCCGTAGTCATCGAGATGCTCGGCGCGCAAACGGCCGTGTGCCAGCGCCGCCAGGGTTTGGGTAAGCCAGTCGGGATGGGGCGGACAGCCGGCGACGTTGAGCACGGGCAAACCCGTGGGGTCGCGAAACTCGGGGCCGAGCAGGCCTCCGGTGGCTTCGCCGTCATACTGAAGTCCGCAGGCGTCGGTCGGATTCATGCCGGCCGCCGTGATGCCGCCCCACGAAGAGCAGCTGCCGATGGCGACCACATGCCGGGCGCGGCTGGCGATCTGCCGCACCCAGTCGATCATCGGCTTGGCACCCCCGCCGAAGCGATGAAAGCCGCCTGTGCCGCGCGGGCCGCGCAACAGCGAACCTTCGATGCACAGCACGTCGACGGCGATATCGCCGGAAGCACACTGCCCGATCAGGTCGCGCGCCTCATCGACACCCGCTTCGGAAATGCTCGGATGCCACAACAGTTCAATGCCTTCATCCGCCAGTTCGCGGAACAGGGCCCCATGCTCGCTACCCAGCCATGACAGGGTGCAGCCGCCGCAACCACCGGACTGGAGCCAAAGCAGGTTCATGATTCGCCGTCCAGTCCGAGTCGGGAGAGTTTCATGCGCAGGCCGACACGGGTCAGGCCGAGTTCTTCGGCCACGCGGGTCTTGTTGCCGCCATGCCGTCGCAAGGCCGCATCAATGACCTGTGCCTCGAGCTGGTCGAGAAGTTCCTTGAGTGTCGCGCCCTGCGGGTCAAACGCAGGGGAGGTGGCATTGATGAATGCGGCCGACTGGCGCAGGTGCGAGGAAAACAGGCTGGCATCGAGCAGATCGCCATCACCCAGCGCCAGCGCACGCAATACCTCGTTCTGCAACTCGCGCACATTGCCAGGCCAGCGATGTGCGGCCAGACATTTCATCGCGGCATCGGAAAATCGCCGTCCCGCCAGCGCCGACTCCTTGAACATGCTGGCGACGATCAGTGGAATGTCCTGCGGCCGTTCGCGCAGGCTGGGCATATGAAAAGTGATGCCGGCAATGCGGTAGTAAAGGTCCTGGCGAAAACGGCCGCTGGCCACATCGGCTTCGAGATTGCGGTTGGTCGCGGCAATGATGCGCACATTCACCGGCACTGAACGCGGGCTGCCTACCGGGCGTACCTCGCCTTCCTGAAGGGCGCGCAACAACTTGACCTGGAAGGCCGGCGACGTATCGCCGATCTCGTCGAGAAACAGCGTGCCACCGTCGGCCTGCTGGAACAAGCCGATGCGGTCCTCATGGGCCCCGGTGAACGCGCCGCGCTTGTGACCGAAGAGCTCGGCTTCAAGCAGGGTATCCGGCATGGCGCCACAGTTCTCGACGACGAAGGGCCCATCGGCACGTTCGCTGCTGTAGTGGATGGCGCGTGCCAGCAACTCCTTGCCAGTACCCGATTCGCCGGTGACCAGCACCGAGAGTTCATGGCCGGCAATTTTTTGCGCCAGCTCGCAAATCCCGTTCAACGGGCTGTCCGCGGCCCGCGTCAGCCGATCAAAGCCGGACCGTGCGCGGACCTTGCCGCGCCTGCTGGCGACACGCTGCACCAGTTGTTCCGGACTGTCGCGCAGTTCCAGCGACAGTCGCTGGTTTTCCTGCTGCAGGCGCCACAACTCGGCGGCTGCTTTCAGGGTCAGCAGCAACTGGTCCGGATGCCATGGCTTGAGCAGGTACTGCCAGATGCCCGCGTCATTGATGCCGGAAATGATGTCTTCGGCCTCGGTGTAGCCTGAAAGAATCAGCCGCACGGTGTCGGGCCACTGACTGCGCACGCGGCGCAGGAATTCAACGCCCGAGGTGCCGGGCATGCGCTGGTCCGAGACCACGATTTGCACGAATTCACGGCCCATGATGACTTCCCCCTCCTCGGCGGAGAGGGCGGTGAACACCGTGAAGTCCTCCTCCAGCGTGCGGCGCAGGGTTTCCAGCGAACGCTGTTCGTCATCGACCACGAGCACCGTCAATGGGGTGCGGGGCTTCATCATGTCGGCACCCTCCAGCCGAGGTCGCGATGGCGCGCGAGGTGACGGGGGGTCCATGAGGCCAATGACTTGCGCACGAAATGATGACGGGCGACGTGATAGCTCGGGTCGAAACCGTAGAAGTTGCGCCGCATGTGGGCCAGTTCTTCTTCGCGATAGGCGGCCAGCGGTTTCTCGGCCTCGTCCCTGGCGCGGCGCTCGCGCTTTGTCGCGAGTTGTTGCTCAAGATCGGAAGCTGCAGCGATCTCGGCGGCACGCCGCGCTACGTCGATGCGAAACGCCTGGGGATCACCCGCCAGGCAGACATCGGTAAATCCGATCTCTGCCGCGCGCTGTGCCGTGAGCGGCTGCCGGTTGCGCATTATTCCCCGCGCGCCCTCCTCGCCGACTCGACGCGGCAGCAGATAAGTCCAGTATTCCGAACCGTAGAGATTGCCCATGTTCTTGTAATGCGGATTCAGCATCACCCCTTCGCGCGCCCAGACGTGGTCTGCCGCCCTTGCCAGAAAACAGCCGCCGGCACCCGCATTACCTGCCAGTGCAGCAACCGTTATCTGTCCGTGGGTCTCAATCAGTTCGCGGGCCAGGTCGTTCATGGCATTGATGTTATTCCAGGATTCGTCCGCAGGCGACCCGCCATCCAGACTCGCCGCCTCGATCACGTTGAGATGAATCCCGTTGGACCAGAAGTCCGCCCCGCCCATCAGCACCAGCACCCTAACCGGCCGCTGCTTCGCCCATGCCAGCGCGGCGCGCAGACGTACGCACTGCGAGGTCGACATCGCGCCGTTGTAGAACTCGAAATGGAGGAAGCCCACTGCATTTTCGTCACTGCCACTTTCTTCGTAGGCGATGTCCTGCCAGGTCGGGGCTTTCCCAAGCCACCAGTCCGCCAGGGGTGCGTCGGGCAGCGCCGCACATTCGGCGGCAAAGGCCAGCGTCGCCGGCAACTTGAAGTCGCCGGGGCGCTTGGCATGTCCGATCCATATCGCTCCATCGCGGGTTCGCCTCAGAACCGCGGTTTCGCGTCGTGCCAGCAGGTCGCCGGGTTTGCTGTCCGGCGCACCGCGCAGGACTGCTTCCGGCCATGCATCAAAAATATGGCAGGCATGGCCGAACAGCGTGTCGGCGACCCGCGGCGTTGATCTTTTGCAGCACCGTTGCCGTGTCGTCACGCTGCCAGTCGATGGCGCGGTCCGCCTGCTTCATCAACGGCCGCAAGCGACCGCGGGCGTCGCCGCAGGTAGCCAGCGGTGTCGGCACATAATCACCCGCGGCAAAGCGCTCCACCGCCTGCAGCACGGCGCCGGTTGCGGCTTGCGTGACTTCGTTGCGGTAGACGCTCGACTTCTTGGCGCGGCGCAAGGGAAACACGGCACTGGCCCAGATCGGTCCGGCATCCATTTCCGCTTCGGCTTGCAGCACGGTGACACCCCACTCGGCCTCACCCTCCTGTATCGCCCAGTCCAGCGCCGACGGCCCGCGATCACCGATGATGCCGGGATGCACGATGAGGCAAACGTGTTGCGACCAGATCGACTCGGGAATCGCCCGGCGCAGATAGGGCGCGACGATCAGGTCCGGCTTGAACAGCGCAACCGCTTCCTCGGCGACGCTGTCGGCGATGTCGAACTCGATCGAGATCTCGTGACCGCGCCGTTGCAGTTCCGCCCCGAGGCGTTGCGTCAGGCTGTTGAAGGCGTGGGTCAGGAGCAGGATGCGCATGTGCTGACCGCTAACAGATTCTAGGCAACTGATCACCCGCCAGCCAATCGACGATGCGGCGGCCGCCGAAAGATGTGGTGAGCTGGACGAAGTGGTGGTCGTCGGCAATGACCTCGCCGATCAGTGCGGCCTCCCGCCCCAGCGGATGGGCGCGCATCGTGGCCAACAGCCGCTCGGCATCGGCGCTGGCGCAGATCGCGATCAGCTTGCCTTCGTTGGCGACGTAAAGCGGATCGAGGCCGAGGAATTCGCAGGCGGCGGCAACCACCTGCTTCACCGGAATGGCCTTCTCGTGGAGCATCATGCCAACACCGGATTGACCGGCGATTTCGTTCAGGGTTGCTGCCAGGCCGCCGCGTGTAGGGTCGCGCAGGCAATGCAGATCGGCGCCGGTGGCGAGCATGGCGGCAATCAATCCATTCAGGGCCGCCGTGTCGGACTCGATCGGCGCATCGAAGGAAAGATTCTCGCGCTTGCTCATGATCGCCACGCCGTGGTCGCCCAGCGATCCCGATATGATTATTGCGTCACCCGGTCGCGCCCGGCTGCCGCCGAGTTCGATGCCGTCGGGCAGTACGCCGACGCCGGTGGTGGTGATAAACACGCCATCACCCTTGCCACGTTCGACGACCTTGGTGTCGCCCGTCACCACCGGAACCCCGGCCTCACGCGCGGCATGCGCCATGGATTCGACGATGCGCGCCAGATCGGCCAGAGGGAAGCCTTCTTCGAGAATGAAACCGGCCGCCAGATACAGAGGTGTGGCGCCCATTACGGCAACATCATTCACCGTGCCATGCACCGAGAGGCAGCCGATGTCGCCACCGGGGAAGAACAGCGGCGAAACGACGTGGCAGTCGGTGGACATCACGATGCGCCCCGGTCGCCCCTGAAAAGTCGGCGCTGGCAATACGGCGCCGTCATTACCCTGCCCCAGGTATTCGTTGCCCAGATGTTTGGCGAACAGTTCGGAGATCAGCTGCACCATCGAGCGGCCGCCCGAACCGTGCGTCATATCGACGCGCCCATGCTTCACATCGAGCGGGCGCACATAGCCTCTTTTCACTTCACTCATTCAATGCATGTCCTTGTAACGGCCATAACTGTAATGCGCCGCGCAGGCGCCTTCCGAACTCACCATGCAGGAGCCGATGGGGTTCTCCGGCGTGCATACGGTGCCGAACAGCTTGCAGTCCTGCGGCTTCTTCACGCCGCGCAGGATCGCGCCGCATTCGCAGGCCTTGTTGTCGGGCACCGAGCGGTACTCGATATTGAAGCGCTTCTCGGCGTCGAAGGCGGCATAGCGTTGCCGGATCTTCAGCGCCGAATACGGCACCACCGAAAGCCCTCGCCATTCGAATTCGCGGCGCAGTTCGAACACTTCGGCGACGCGGTCCTGCGCCTTCACATTGCCATCGCGGCTCACGGCGCGGGCGAACTCGTTCTCCACCTCGGCGCGGCCTTCATTCACCTGCCGCACCAGCATCAGGATGGCCTGCATCACGTCCAGCGGTTCGAAGCCGGCGATCACCACCGGCTTGCGGTATTCCTCGGCAAAGAACTCGTAGGGCCGGCTGCCGATCACCGTGGACACATGGGCCGGGCCGATGAAGCCATCCAGCGGTACCGTACCCCATTGACGCACCTCGGGTGATTCGAGGATGTTGCTGATGGCCGACGGTGTCAGCACGTGGCAGCAGATGACGCTGAAATTCTTCAGCCCTTCGGCGTCGGCCTGCTGGATCGCGACTGCCGTGGGCGGCGTGGTGGTCTCGAAGCCGATGGCGAAGAACACTACTTCACGCGCCGGATTGTCGCGGGCAATCTGCAGCGCATCGATGGTCGAATAGACCATCCGGATGTCGCCGGATTTGTCCCCGACCCCGGCCTTCGCCTTCATCAGCGACAATCCGCCAGAGGCCGGAATGCGCAACGTGTCGCCGTAGGTGCACAGGATCACGCCGTGATCGAGCGCCAGGTTGATGGCCATGTCGACGCGGCCGATCGGCAGCACGCAGACCGGGCAGCCGGGCCCATGCACCATGCGTACCGTTGGCGGCAGCAGATCGCTCAGCCCATAGCGTGATATGGCGTGGGTGTGCCCACCGCAGAACTCCATGAAGCTGTAGTTGCGACCGGGCTGAACCTCGGCGCAAATACTCAGTGCCAGATTCTTTGCCAGTTCGCCATCGCGAAATTCGTCGATGTACTTCACGATGCAGCAGGTGCCCCCGATGCGCCCGTCTCATTCAGCTCCGCAAACAGGGCCAGGGTTTTTTCGGCTTCCTCGGGATCAAGCTTCGACAACGCATAGCCCACATGCAAAATCACATAGTCGCCCAGCTGCACGTCGGCCAGCAGCGCCAGGGAAATCTCCTTTTTGACGACCTTTACCGGTATTGCGAGGCACATGATTCAGCTTTCCAGTAGATGCATTGCAACCCACGCCTGCCCCAGCGAAATCGCTGTATCGCCCGGCAACAAACGCTTCGGCAGCAGCAGTTCAAGACCGGTGGGAGGAAGCTTCTCCACCAGGGCTGAACGCAGCAGCTTGTTGAAGAAGCAGCCGCCGCCGCAGGCCAGTCGCTTGACGTCCGCTGCCTCGGTCGCTCCCACCACCCAGTGAAGCAATGCCGCCACCAGCGTGGCGTGAAACAGCGCAGCACCGAAGCCGGTGTCAGGCTCAGTCGACAAGGCACCCAGCAGCGGCAGCAGATCGAGTTCCCCGTCGGCGCTTATGCGCCAGCCACCTTCAAGCGGCTCCGGCCAGCCATGCGACTCGATATAAGTCGTGGCATTCTGCTCCAGTGCAATGGCGGCCTGCGCTTCGAATTCCATGCGCGGACAGATGCCGAGCAGGCCCGCGGCGGCGTCAAAGACCCGCCCCATGCTTGACGTTCGCGGGCTGTTCAAGCCCTTGACCAGCATCGCGGCCACGATCTCGGCGCCGGCCTGGTCGGCAAAGCGTGTGGCAATTTCCTCACCCCGCCCCAAATCGAACAAAACCGCCGCCGCCATGCGCCACGGATCGCGTGCCGCACGGTCGCCGCCGGGCAAGGCCAGCGGCCGCAGGTGTCCTATCCGTGTGAATTGCGCGCTATCGACACGCAACAGTTCTCCGCCCCACGCCTTGCCATCCGTACCGAGACCAACGCCATCGAGCGCCAGTCCCAGCATGGGTCCGGCCACACCATGCTCGGCCGCAATGGCGGCGATATGGGCATGATGGTGCTGCACGCCGATGGCCTCGATGCCGAGTTCCGCCGCGAGTTGCACCGCGAAGCGGGTCGAATGCAAGTCCGGATGCAGGTCGTGGGCGATGGCGACCGGCTTCCTGCCCATCGCGTCCAGCGCTCGCAGCAGCTCGCGGGCAGTCGCCTCATGGGCAAGGCAGGCTTCGGCCTGGAACAGGTCGCCGACCGTGTGCGAGACCCAGGCCTGTTGTCCCTGCGCCAGGCACACCGTGTTCTTGAACCAGGCGCCCATGGCGAGCAGGGGCGGAGCGCAACGGGCCAGTTCAAGCTGATGCTCGACACAAGCCGGGACGGCATCTGCCTTGGCGCTCATGATTTCAAGCGCTCCCCGCGGCCAGCCGCCCTTCCAGTTCGGCAACGCGCCGCCGCAGGCTATCCACCGTTTCCTGCCGCTGCCCCCTCGCCTCAACAGCACCGCGCTCGAGCCACGCCAGCCAGGCATCCATGCCCTGCCCCGTGGTTGCCGATACTTCGATCACTTCAATGCCGGGATTGACGCGGCGGGCGAATTCGATGGCGGCGTCGACCTTGAAGCTCAGGTAGGGCAGCAGGTCACATTTGTTCATCAACATCAGGGTTGCGGCACGGAACATGTCCGGATACTTGATCGGTTTGTCCTCGCCCTCGGTGACGGAGAGGATCACCACCTTGTGCGCTTCGCCAAGATCAAACGCCGCCGGGCAGACGAGATTGCCGACGTTCTCGATCATCAGCAGAGAACCCTCCGGCAATTCGAGCTTGCCCATGGCATGACCGACCATGTGCGCGTCGAGATGACAGCCTTTGCCCGTATTGATCTGGATCGCCGGGGCGCCGGTGGCGCGAATACGCTCGGCATCCTGGCTGGTTTGCTGGTCGCCTTCGATGACCGTCACGAGTTCCTTGCCCTTGAGCATTTCGATGGTCTTGCACAGCAGTGTAGTCTTGCCTGAGCCGGGGCTCGAGACCAGGTTCAGCGTAAAAATGCCTCGCTCCGCCAGCCGTTGCCGGTTCTCGGCGGCATAGGCATTGTTCTTGGACAGGATGTCCTGCTCGATCTGCACCATGCGCTTGGTGCTGACGCCCGGTGCATGCGAATGCGCGGGCGCATAACTGTGCTGATGCGAATGAGTGTGGGGGTGTTCGCGGCCCTCGCCGGAATGCTCATGATCGTGACTGTGCGTGGTGCCGTCGGCATGCACGTGCTCGTGCTCATGATGGGCATCCACGCCGTCGATTTTCACTTCACCATCACCGCAACCGCATGTCGTACACATTCTCTTCTCCTATGCCACTTCCAGTGCATTTCAGTGCCGCCGGTCACCTGCATCTGATAGCCGCCGCAATGCGGGCATTCGCCGAAAACCTCAGTCATCGGCACTGTCAGCGAACACTCCATGCACCAGCCGGTGCCCGGCAAGGCAATGATTTCCAGGCGCGCGCCATCTGCAATGCTGTCGCGCGTCACGGCATCGAAGCAGAACTTCATGGCCTCGACCTCGACGCCGGACAACTGGCCGATTTCCAGCCAGACCGTGGTCACTTTGGCAAAATCCTGCTGGCGCGCTGCATCTTCCATCAATTGCAAGACGCCTTCGGCTAAGGACATTTCGTGCATCGACCCTTACAGCCCATTGCGCACATAGTCGGCAAAACGCCTGTCGCGCGTGTCGATGTGATTGGTGATGAACTTGAGTACCCCGGCGGCCTTGTCGGACACCAGCGCCGAGTTGCCGCCCGAATGGTCAGTGGCGATCTCGCGCAGCACATCCAGCATGTGGATGTGGTCATCGACGTGATCTTCGTAGTCGTCATAGCTCTTGAGCCGCATCAGCAATTCCTCGGACATGAAATGCGCCTCGCTATAGGCAATCAACTGGTCAAGGATTTCAGCGACCGAGGCCGCATCGCGATTTTCCGCGGCGGCACCGCACAAAGCCTGCAGCAAGCCGATCTGAACCTCGTGCTCGCGATCAGTCTCGGCATTTGATGCACTGTTGAACTCAGAGATAGTGGACATATTCACCCCTTGTGACCAGCGGAACCCCGGAAATGCGAAGCTTAGCGCAAAGCGAGAAAGCGTCGGCGTGAAAGTGAGGGTGCGTTCGCCGACTTCTCTGTCTTGGCTTTGTCAGTCTGGGCTTGCGGCACCGTGAGCAAGGCGATCATCGAGGCGCGGGCCGTCATCGTTGCCTCTGATTGCGTCGAGAACTTGCCCATCGGCGAAAACAGGGGGCAGCTCTGGTACTCGCCGAGTTCCATCTCTTCGCTGCCGAGAAACGCGAAATCACCCGCCGGAAATCTGACGAAGCGGCGCTTGTTTTCTCCCGTGGAGACCCAGTTTTCGCTGCTGCCGGGTACCAGCAGCATGCTCATGCACCAGGGCGTGACCACGATGCCCAGCCAATGCCCCTGCCAGCGCTGGAAATCAATGGCTTCCACGGAAAGAGCGGGGTTGAGAATCGGCACATCGGACATCTGGTCGCGCTGAATCCGGAAAAACGCCTCCTCCACTGCATCAGCAGGGCTGACGTCGTGGATACGGAAGTTCATGTCGCCTCGGGACTGTCGCCCCAATTGTGGGCATCGCCACCCTGCTGCATGAGTTCTTCCATGAGCGCCAAGGCCTCTTCAGCACGTTCCGACTCGATCAGTTCGAAAGCAAAACCGCCGGCCTGAATCAGCAGGTAGTCACCGACATTGACCTCTTCATTCAGCAGCAGCAGGCTGACTTCACGCGTTTGCCCAAAGCATTCGGTAACCGCCGTGCCGTCGCGGACTTCAATGACGCGGGAGGGAGCGGCCAGGCACATATCAGGCAACCGATGCCGTCAGGGGCTCAAGCGTGTAGCCGCGCGCGACAAGTTCCGCCGCCGCCATGGCGGCCAGTACCGGCACCTTTTCCGCGACGGTCGGCGTCATTTCCATGCCCAGTTCGAGCGAAATCAGTTCGACACCCAGCACGACGATTTCCTTGGGCATGGTGTCGAGCAGTTCGAGGCTGGCCAGCACGTCGGGCAGCGCTATCTGATGCGGCGACAATTTCTTGCGAAAGAACACCGGAATCTCGTCACCGGCGATCTTCACCACCGTGCCCGGCGCCGCGCCGGTCTTGACGACATCGAGGACGATCAGGAAATCCAGGTTGGAAAGATCCTCGATCATTTCCATGCCCGAGGTGCCGCCGTCGATGGCCATCACATTCTCAGGCAGCTTCCAGCCCCGCTCCAGCGCTTCGACGGCGCGTACTCCGGCGGCCTCGTCGGTGAGTATGGTGTTGCCAATG
>JAPLRA010000204.1:0-926 GCA_026399445.1 Sulfuritalea sp. | reverse complement strand
GGGTCGAAGGAGTGGATGGTGCGCAGCACTTCCAGCGGCTTCTCCGCATCGGCGATCGGGGTATCGACCAGCGAAGCCTCGTACGGGCCCGGTTCGTCCTTGTCGTTGCGGGGACAGGCATTCCAGGTCGAAGGTACGACGCACTGGTAGTTCTTGATCTTGCCGTTGTCGATGACCACCCAGTGCGACAGGGCGCCGCGCGGTGCCTCGTGGAAGCCGACCCCCATCACTTCGTCCTTGGGGAACACCGGCTTGTTGAAGGTCGTCAGATCACCCTTGGCCATGTTGCCGAGCAGCAAGGACCACTGGTCCGCCAGCATATCGACGTTCACGCAACAGGAAATCGCCCGGGCGTCATGGCGACCGATGGTCGAATGCATGGCATCCAGCCCGACCTTGGTCTTGGCCAGCGCGGACACGGTATCCAGCGCGGCGGTCGCGTACTTGGTGGTCGGCGCATGACCTGCGGCCAGCCCGTTCATCACTCGCGCCAGCGGCCCGACTTGCGCCACTTTGCCGTAGAAGGTCGGCGACTTCATCCATGAATACTTGGCGTCTTCCTTGAAATCGGTGTAGTTCGGCGCGGTCTGGCCCTTGTAGGGATGCAGGGGGCCGGCCTTGTCGTAGTTGTACCAGGAATGCTTGACCGACTCCTCGACACCCTTCATCCAGTACTCGTCGTTGAAGCTCTTGATCTGCTTCTGGCCGGCGAGATCGCCACCCTCGATAAAGCCGCCGGGGAAGGCGAACTGCGTGCCCTTGGTGTCGAGCGGAATATCCGGCACCGACAGGTAGTTGGTGACGCCCTTGCCGACCTTGGTCCAGTCGGCATAGAAGGCGCCGACCGCAGCGACGTCGATCAGATACACGTTCTTGACGAAATCCGACAGCTCGTCGATCCAGCCCTTGATCGCCATCAGACGTTC
>JAPLRA010000180.1 GCA_026399445.1 Sulfuritalea sp. | reverse complement strand
GCCTTCGAAAACACTCTCCAGCATCATGACCGGTTCTGTCGGCATGCCCACATCGATCTTGTAGATGTCGCTGCCGAAAATGGTCTGCCCGACGCCGTCGAGAAAGTAGGCGATGCCCAGCGTGGCCATCAGCAATGTCGCGCCTTCCTGATTCACCAGATGACGCAGCACCAGTCGCTCGATCAGCCAAGCCACGACAAACATGATCGCCACCGACACTGCGAAAGCCAGCACGTTGGCCATGAAGAGGTTGTCCATGCCCAGCCACTGCGGGATCCACTCGGAAAAACGCGCCATGGACAGAGCGGCAAACAACACCATTGCGCCTTGGGCAAAATTGAACACGCCAGAGGCCTTGTAGATCAGCACGAAGCCCAGGGCCACCAGCGAATACAGCATGCCGCTCATGAGGCCGCCGATCAGGGTTTCCAGAAAAAATGCCATGTTCAGGTTCCTCAGTGGCTGGCGCCGAGATAGGCGCTAATGACGTCGGGATTGGCCCGCACTTCGTCGGGAGTTCCGTCGCCAATCTTCTTGCCGTAATCGAGCACCACTACGCGGTCCGAAATATCCATCACGACGCCCATGTCGTGTTCGATCAGGACCACCGTGGTGCCGAACTGGTCATTCACATCGAGGATGAAGCGGCACATGTCTTGTTTTTCCTCGACGTTCATGCCGGCCATCGGTTCGTCGAGCAGCAGGATCTGCGGCTCCATCGCCAGCGCCCGGGCCAGGTCGACACGCTTTTGCAGGCCGTAGGGCAGGCGCCCGACCGGGGTCTTGCGAATGTGCTGGATTTCCAGAAAGTCGATGATCTCCTCGACCTTGAGCCGGTGCTCGAGTTCTTCGCGCTGCGCCGGCCCGAACCAGAAAGCCTGCTGCAGCATGTTGGCCTTCATCTTCAGATTGCGGCCGGTCATGATGTTGTCGAGCACGCTCATGCCCTTGAACAGGGCGATGTTCTGGAAGGTGCGCGCCAGGCCCGCCTTGGCCGCCATGTAGGAATTCATGTTGGCGAAGTGCTCGCCACGCAGGATGATCTCGCCCTGCTGCGGACGATAGACGCCATTGATGACGTTGAGCATCGAACTCTTGCCGGCGCCGTTGGGGCCGATGATGGCGCGAACCTCATGCTCGAGCACATCGAAGGATATGTCCTGCAGCGCCTTGACGCCGCCGAAGCTGAGGCTGATGTTCTTGAGGTCGAGGATGACCTCGCCGAATTTTCTTCCGCTCATCAGGCTGCCTTCTTCATTACGGGGAAAGTCTTCACTTCGCAGATCTTCAGGTCAGCCGCTACCTTGCCGGTACGGCCGTCCTCGAACTTGACCTGGGTCTCAATGAACTGCGAGGTCTTGCCGGTGTACAGGGCATCGATCAACACGTCGTACTTTTCTGCAACAAAGCCGCGGCGCACTTTCCGGGTACGGGTCAGCTCATCGTCGTCGGGATCGAGTTCCTTGTGCAGCACCATGAAGCGATGGATCTGTGTTTCGGCGACCATCGCGTCATGCGACAGATCGGCATTGACCTGCTCGACGCATTCGCGGATCAGTTCGAGTACTTCGGGCTTGCCGGCCAGATCGGTGTAGCCGGAATACGGCAGGCCGCGCCGCTCCGCCCAGTTGCCGACCGCACCGATATCAATGTTGATGAAGGCGCAGACCATGTCGCGGTCGTGTCCGAAACAGACCGCCTCCTTGATGTGCGGAAAGAACTTGAGCTTGTTCTCGATGTAGTTCGGCGCGAATATCGCAGCGTTGGAAAGCTTGCCGACGTCCTTGGCGCGGTCGATGATTTTCAGGTGCCCATCCTCGTCGAAGAAACCGGCGTCGCCGGTATGGAACCAGCCTTCGGCATCAATCACCTCAGCTGTTGCGTCCGGACGCTTGTAGTATTCCTTGAGCAGAAGCTTGCCGCGTACCAGCACCTCGCCGCCATCGGAAATCTTCACCTCGACCCCGGGCGCCGGCTTGCCGACGCTGTCGAACTTGATCTCTCGGTCCGGCTGCAGGCAGACCGCCGCGCAGGTCTCTGTGGCGCCGTACAACTGCTTGAGGTTGACGCCGATGGAACGATAGAAGCGGAACAGGTCGGGGCCGATGGCAGCGCCTGCAGTGTAGGCGACGCGGACGCGGCTCATGCCGAGCACGTTGCGCAGAGGGCCATAGATCAGAACGTTGCCCAGCGCATAGAGCAGTCGGTCAAGCGTGGAGACGCCAAGCTTGGCATCGAGAATGTCCGAGCCGCAACGCTTGGCCACCGCCATGAAGTAGTGGAACATGCTGCGCTTCATTGCGCTGGCATCTTCCATGCGAATCATCACCGTCGTCAGCAGATTTTCAAACACCCGCGGCGGTGCGAAGTAATAGGTTGGCCCGATCTCGCGCAGGTCGGTCATCACCGTGTCGCCCGACTCGGGGCAGTTGATGGTGAAGCCCGCCACCATTGCCTGCGCATAGGAGAACAGGTGGTCCCCCACCCAGGCCATGGGCAGGTAGGACAGGATGTCTTCCTGCTCGGTGAGGTGATCGAAGCCGACACCGCTGGTCGCCGCGGCGATGAAGGTTTCATGCGTCTGACAGACGCCTTTTGGCTTGCCCGTGGTACCCGAGGTGTACAGCATCACGGCGACGTCTTTGGTGCTGCCCTTGGCAATTTCAGCTGGAATGAAGTCGGGCTGGTTCTTGTCATGGATGCGCCCCATGGCAATCACTTCATCGAGCCCCTGCAGATCGGTCTGCATGTAATGGCGCATGCCGCGCGGATCGTCGTAAAGGATGTGTTGCAGGCTGGGACACTGGGCCTTGATTTCGAGAAGCTTGTCGACCTGCTCCTGATCCTCGACGATCGCAAAGCGAATCTCGCCGTCAGTCAGGACAAACACCATTTCCGCCGACACCGCATCCTGATACATCGGCACCGGGACCCCGCCCAGCATCTGCGCCGCGCACATCGCCCAGTACAACCGCGGGCGGTTATCACCAATGATGGCCAGGTTGTCGCCGCGCTTGAAGCCCAACTCGGCCAGGCCGCAGGCCATCGCACGAACCTCTTGGGCAACCTGGCTCCAGTTCCAGGTTTGCCAGATGCCGAGATATTTCTCGCGCGTCGCAGGGCGATCGCCTCGCGTCGTTGCGTGATTCAGCAACAGACGGGGGAAAGTATCGAGCGAGCTTGAGGCCCGCTCCGATTGGGATGCAGTCATGCGTTTTTTCTCCTCCAGCGCTACCGATTCGGATTCGCTCGTGTCGCGCGTTTTGTTACGCGATTGATCCGCTGCGGCAATGATGAATCCGCTTCAGCAATTCAGTCTAGGCGATTCTCCGGCCTATAATTGTCGCGTGCCTGACAATTGCCCAAAAACCGTGATCTCGCTTGAAGATATGCTGCGCCGCACAAGCTGGGGGCAGGCATTGTCCGCCGAGGATTTCGGCCGTGCGCGCGAAGGAACCATCGAACGGCTGGTGCCCAACGGCAGCTATGTCTGCCTCAAAGGCGAGCCGGTCGACCATTGGCATGGCGTCATCGAAGTTCTGGCCAAAATGTCCAGCGACTGGGCCACGGGCATCGATGTTGAAGGACGAGCCGCGCCGCTACGACGTGGTCGCACTGCGCGACACCCGCGTCGCCTGCATGCGACGCGAGACTTTCCACTGGTTGCTGGATCACAGCATCGGCTTCAACCGCTTCATCATCAACCAGCTCAACGAACGCCTGGGGCTGTTCATCGGCCTGCTTGAATCGGAACGGCTGCTCGATGTGGATGCCCGCGTCGCACGCACCATGGCCGCCCTCTTCCACCCGGTGCTGCAGCCGGGCATGGAATCCCGCATCGCCATCTCGCAGGAAGAAATCGGCTATCTGGCGGGGGTCTCCCGCCAGCGGGTCAATCGTGCATTGCACACGCTGCAGGACGCGGGATTTCTCACCACCGAATACGGAGGCATCACGGTTATCGATCTGGAAGGCCTGCGCCGCTTCGGCGGCTGACAATTCGCCGTACCGCCAGCGCCGACTTTCAGGGTCGCGTCAATACGTGTAGAAGCCGCGCCCCGTCTTGCGCCCCAGATAACCCGCGGCGACCATCTCCTTCAATAGCGGCGCCGGGCGGTACTTGGAATCGTTGAAGCCTTCGTAGAACACCTTCATCACCGCGAGCATGGTGTCGAGGCCGATCATGTCGGCTAGCGCCAGCGGGCCGATGGGATGGTTGCAGCCCAGCTTCATGCTGTTCTTCACCGTGATCGGCGTCTTGCCCAATGCCTTTGCCAGCGCTTCGACCCTGGCATGCGTTTCGTCCGTCGTTTGCAGGCCGCGAATCAGTTCCACCAGCGCCATCATCGGCACCGGATTGAAAAAGTGCATGCCGATGAACTGACCGGGGCGTGCGGTCGCCGCGGCAAGCTGGGTTATCGAAATCGACGAGGTGTTGCTGGCGATGATGGTTCCGGCGCCGATCACCGCCTCCGCTTCCTTGAGGATCTTCAGCTTCAATCCCTCGTTTTCGGTCGCCGCCTCGATCACGATATCGACACCCTTCAGGTCGGCCATCTGCGTCGTCGACTTGATGCGCGCCATCGCCGCCGCCTTCTGCTCGGCCGTCATCTTCTCTTTCTTGACCAGCCGGTCGAGGCTGCCGGAAACGGTGGCGATGCCTTTCTGCACCGCGGCCTCGTTGATGTCGAGCATCACTGCAGCTATGCCCGCCACCGCGCACGCCTGCGCGATGCCGTTGCCCATGGTGCCGGCGCCGATGATGCCCACTGTCTTGATCGTCATTGCTGCGTCTCCTTGATTGGTTACATGCTGCGGCGGTACTGCCCGCCGACTTCGTACAAAGCAGTCGAAATTTGCCCGAGCGAGCAATGGCGCACGGCATCCATCATTACCGCGAACACGTTCTGGTTGTCGATCACTGCCTGCTTCAGCCTGGCCAGGCAGACGCCCGACTGGCCGGCGTTGCGCAGCTGGAAATCGTTCAGGCGTTTGAGCTGCGACTGCTTCTCTTCTTCGGTCGAACGCGCCAGCTCGATCTCGCTGGCGACGCCCGAGCCGTGCGGGTTAAGGAAGGTATTGACGCCGATGATGGGGAAGGAGCCGTCGTGTTTTTTGTGTTCGTAGTGCATCGACTCTTCCTGGATCTTGCCGCGCTGGTAGCCGGTTTCCATCGCACCGAGCACGCCGCCGCGCGAGGCGATGGCTTCGAATTCCTTGAGCACGGCTTCCTCGACCAGATCGGTCAGCTCCTCGATGATGAAGGCACCC
>JAPLRA010000182.1 GCA_026399445.1 Sulfuritalea sp. | reverse complement strand
GTCCTCAGCCAGCTTGCGTTCGGTGATGTCGGTGCCGGTCCCTACAAAAAAGGAGCGCCCCTGCGACTCCAGTTTGACCCCCGTAAGATAGAGATGTACCAGATGGCCATCTTTCGCCACCATGGGTGCCTCAATCGAATCGAAACCTTTTTCCATTACTCCTCTCATGGCATCCGCAACGGCATCTTTGTCATCCCGCAAAAACCAGTCCGTGGCAAGACGGCCTTTCATCTCGTCAGCCCCGTACCCCAAGAGCATTTCATGCTGCTTGTTCCAACGTACCAACTGGATTTCCGGGTAGGTGTAGAGGTAGAAGATGCCGGGGAGACTGTCCAATAGCTTTTCCGAAAATAGCTGCTCTTCGCGCAGCGACTTTTCCATCCGGTATCTTTCCGTGACATCGCTAAACACCAGCACCACGCCGACGATTTTTCCCTCGGCATTCCTGATGGGGGCTGCGCTGTCGGCAATCTGGTATTCCTGCCCGTCCCTGGCCAGCAATACCGTATGGTTGGCGAGGCCGACCACCCGCTCGTGTTCCATTACCAATTCAAACGGGTTTGCGGCCGGTTCGCGGGTGTCCACATTGACGATGCGGAATATCTCGGACATCGGGCGGCCCAAGGCATCGGCCAGCATCCAGCCAGAGAGGCGTTCGGCGGTTTGGTTCATGCGGGTTATCCGTCCATCAACGTCGGTCGCAATGACCCCGTCACCGATCGCCCCCAGGGTGATGGCGAGGTTTTCTTCGCTTTGGGCTAACGTCGCTGTACGTTCCGCAACTTTTTGTTCAAGTCGTTCGGTAGCCTCGTAAAGCTTCCCGGTCATGTCATTGAAGGACCGTGCGAGATCGGCCAATTCATCCGTACCGTCACACGGAATCCGGAAACCAAGATTCCCGCTGCCAATGATTTCTGCGCCTGCATATAACGGGGCCAGGCGCTTTCGGATCAGTCCATCCATCTGTTGCACGGCCAGGATGACGCCGATTGCCAGCGCTAAAGCGAACAGGGCTGTGATGATGGCCAGCTGTCTATAGCTTCCCGTAACACGCAGCTCGGTGGAACTCTGTAAGGTACTTATAGCCATCCTGACATCGGCGGCGATCAGCAGCAACTGGCTGTAAAGTCTTCTGTCGAACTCCTCGTACACGGCTTTATTTGCACCAGCTGTTTTTATGATCTGCGTGTTGGCAACGATACGATCGAACAGTTGCTCGGTGGATTCAATACTCCGGCTAAACCGGGCCAACACCTGCTGGTCTTGGGCTCGATGAAATTGAGCCTTCGCTTGATTCACCAGGCTTTCGGTTTCATGCTTGCTCTTGATCCACTGCTCCCGTAGACGGTCCTCACGGTGCAGAAAATACTGGTCTCTGAAAGACGCGCGTTCGAAATAATTATCATGAATCGCATCGGCAATCGCTTCGTCGCCTTTTGCATTCTTGAATTCGACGAATGACCAGACCAGGATGGGCATCAGGATGACGAGAGCGGCAATCGTCGCGCCTGAAATGATCCGTAGTCGAGTTGAGATGCGCACGTGGGTCTACCGGTTGGTGCTGACCGCTTCCGGCCTGACTGCCCGCAAGCTGTCGGAATGAATGTAACTGGTGTAGTCGGGCACCACCGTCTTGTCGGTGAGTTTGTTCTTTATTGCCCAGCGCGCCTCATCCTCCAGGGTAAGCAGAAGCTTCTGGTCAAGGACAACACGGTAGTTGAAGGCATTCCAGACGTCGCGAATCAGGCTCTTGTCGATCTTTGTCGCGGTGGCCAAGATGGTCTGTGCTTCATCGGGATTCCTGGCGACAAACGCCTCTGCCTTCAGCAAGGCACGTAGAAAGCCTTTGACCGCCTCCGGTCGAGCCTTAAGGAAATCTTGCCGGGTCGCAATGTTGAAGGTTTCGGTATAGATTTGTTGGTCGTAAAAAACGATCCCGTCACTGCCCAGTTTCTGCGCGATAAGCGTCAGCGGATAGTTCCATGTTGAAACCGCATCGACCTTCTTGGCGATCATGGCATCCTGCATCTCGTCGGGCTTCAGGGCCACGGGCCGGATATCCTGCCGTGTCAGACCGTTGGCGGTCAGGAATGAATCCAGAAAGAAGTCGGACGTGGTGCCGGGAGTAAAACCGACGCGTTTTCCTTTCAGGTCGCCCGGCACGTTTATACCTGCGGCTTTTCTTGCCACGATTGCGTTGTTCTTACCGCTGGCCTCGATGTTGGCGATGACGACTATCTTGTCGCCCCTGAGCCCACTGAACATGACCGGGGTTTCCGCCACCGTTGCGAAGTCGGCCTTGTTTTCAAGAACCGCTTGCAATGCTTCCTTGCCAAACGCACGCATCAACGGTTTTACGTCGAGCCCTTCTTCCTTGAAATACCCTTTTGCTGTTGCAACATGGGCCAGAGTGCTTTGGGGCTGGTAGGTGTAGGCAAACGTGATCGTCTGGTGGGGTTCGGCACTATGCTGCCCTGCATTCTGGGGCGGGGATTTTTCGCAACCTGCCAGCGTAGCCAGGATGATAACGAACAGGGGCAAGGCCTTCCCCATGAGCTTCTCTTGCCAACAAGAGAAGCAGCCAAGGGGGCCGCTGCCGGGGGCGGCGATGGGCTTGTTCAAGTGCATGATCGTCATATCCTCCTCGGGCAATGGCCTCGATCCTCTACTCACCCGGACCTGTTCTTGGCCTTGCTCTTGTATAACTTTAGTTACTCTACTCCCGGAACGGCGGCAAGACAACGCATCCGCCTGCGTCGTTGCAACGGCAGGTTCCCGCCGATGCCAGTGGCCTGAACGATCAGTTGATCCATGATCGAGTAGTTGTCGGCCACCTTGTTCGCCACGTAGTCGTAGATGCCCGTGCCGCCCAGGCTGGGCGCCGTTAAGGATGGTGGCGCGCGGTCAAGCCCGGAGAGTGCCGCAAGTCAAACCCGCCGGCGAGCTGGAACACCAGGATGCGTGCGGCATCCGGCCGCAAAAGTCGGCGCTGGCGGTACGGTGCCGCACAGACGGATGGCCGTACCAGTAGCAATCTGCATGGCTGCCACCATGGATTTCTTGCGCTTAAGGGAGCGTTAACAATCGCCGCACAGAATCCTTCATCAAGAAAGCGGCGTGGCACCCTCGCCGGCCGCCGATTCCCGCCATTACGAAAACGAAAGGATGCGGAATGTTCAGGTCCCTGCCCCTCGCCGGACTCCTCGGCCTTGTTGCCTTTGGTGCGAATGCGAACGCAGCCGGCGCACCGTCATGCCAGCAACTCCGGGAACAGATCCAGGCCCAGACCGGCATCCTGCCCAAGCCCGATACCGAACTCCTGCAAAAACTGGGGTCGCGGCCGGAGTGCCGCTTCTCGGCCGCGGAAGTGTATCGGGCCGCCTACGGCGACAAGCCGCTTCCCCGAAAGGACGCTCGAACACAAAGGAAGCATGATCATGACGACGACTGAGCGGCGCGCAATCACCGTCGGGCCGGGGGACCGCATTTTTCAAGCCGGTGGGGATGGCCCCGGATGGCGGGTGCGGCGCGGTGTCGTGCGGTTGGACAGCATCACGCCGGCCGGCCACGCGGCATTCGCCAGCTTGGCCATTTCGGGCGACATCCTCGGCTGCGAAGCGATGTTGTCAGGCAGCTATGCCTTCAGCGCGACCGCCCTGACGCAATGCGAACTGAGCCCCTGGCCGGAAGGCCCGGGCGCCGTGGCCGGGGAATCGCTGCTCAAGTCACTGGCAACAGCGCAGCGGCGAGCCGCCGACATTGTCGCCCTGCGCGGAGGACAAGCCATCGACCGCGTCATCGGGCTACTGCGCCTGCTGGCCGACCAGGCCGGCCGCGTCGTGTTGCCGGCCCGCGGGGACATTGCCGACATCACAAACCTGCGCTTCGAAACCATCTCGCGCGTGATCAAGGGCCTCGAGCGTTCCGGTGTGCTCGCCGCGATTTCAATCGACGGCGTGCGCGCAACGCGCGGCTATGCGGTCAGCTTCCCGGGGGCCGCCGCACCATGACATCCCTCTCCCTGCTGCTGTGGATTGCCGGCGGCATTTTCCTGCAAGTGGCGACCTACCTCGTCATCGTCTTCTGGCGTCATTGGCTCGACTACCAGAACCTGCAGGGTCGTGCCGCAGCCCTGGACCTGCCGGCGACCGTTACTGCGCCGCCTGAGGACGAGGCGCCCGCTGTCGCCGCCTGGCAGGGATACAGGACTTTCCGCGTCGCACGCCGGGTGGTCGAGGATGTCGCCCATTCGATCTGCTCTTTCTATCTCGCGCCGGAGGACGGCAGGGCGTTGCCGCACTTCCTGCCCGGACAATTTCTGACTTTCCGCCTTGATGTCCCGACCACCACAGGCGGCACCGAGCAGATCATCCGCTGCTATTCACTGTCGGACGCGCCCCGCGCCGACGGCTATCGCGTGTCGATCAAGAGGGCTTCACCACCGCCGGCTTGCGATGTTCCCCCGGGCCGCTCTTCCGGCTACTTCCATGACCAACTGGAGGTCGGCGGCCTGCTGCAGGTTCGCGCGCCGTCAGGGCACTTCCATATCGACCGCAGCGAGGCCCCGGTGGTGCTGATCGGCGGCGGCATAGGCATCACGCCCATGCTGAGCATGCTCGAATGGGTCCTGGCGGAACAGCCCGGGCGCGAAGCATGGCTGTTCTACGGCGTGCGCAACGGCCGTGAAATGATCCTGAAATCCAGGCTCGAATCCCTCGCCGCAGCACATCCGAACTTCCATCTGCGGGTCTGCTTCAGCAATCCGCTGCCCGAGGACGTGGCTGTGCGCGACTACCAGCATCGCAGCCGCGTCGATGTCCATGTGCTGCGGATGCAACTACCGCTGAAGCCCTATCATTTCTATATCTGCGGCCCGACGCCGATGATGGAGGGACTGGTGCCGGCACTGGAGGATTGGGGCGTGCCGGATTCACGCATACATTTCGAGGCCTTCGGTCCGGCCTCCATCAAACGCCGCAGTGCCGCGCAGGTAACGGCATCCGCCGCGTCCGGCGCAGCGGGGGTCGTGGTGAGTTTTGCCAAGTCGGGCAAGGAGCTCAACTGGCAGCCGGGTTCCGCCAGCCTGCTCGACTTCGCTGAGGCCAACGGCATTGCCGTCAATTCCGGCTGCCGCGCCGGTGGCTGCGGCAGCTGCCAGACGACCATAGCGGCAGGCGAAGTAAGTTACAGCCAGGCGCCGGACTTCGATCCCGAGCCCGGCAGTTGCCTGCTCTGCGTCTGCACGCCGAAAACCAACGTGACCCTGGAGGCTTAAGAGCCTATGTCAGTAGAAATCGTACCCCGCGTTGAGACCACGATCGGATGGATGCAAGGCGCAGTGCGCAGCCAATGGTTGTTCCATTGGCAAGCTCTGCAACGCCGCAGACGCCGATCCTGGTCTCAACCCGAAGGGCCGGCTGGCGTTGGGCGCGCTGCCACGTTGTCGATCGCTTGCATGGCATGTGCCATGCGGCACTCCCTCCGCCTCGCATCGCATCCCAACGCCAGCCGGCGCGGGATACGATTCCTACTGACATAGGCTCTAAATGGCGCTCTCGCTCTGGCATCGGCATGTACTGCCCTTCACCCTGCTGGCCGGCCTGCTGGCCGCCGCCACCCTCGCCGGCGACTACCTGCTGCACCGGCTTGATCTGGTCTGGGTCGGTCGGTATCTCGGCATTCCGGGCACCATCCTGATCATCGGCTCGATGGTCTATTCGCTGCGCAAGCGCAAGATGATCACCACGGGAAATCCGAAGACCCTGCTCAACCTGCATGAGTTCAGCGCCTGGCTCGGTTCCCTGATGGTGCTGATTCACTCCGGCATACACTTCAATGCGATCCTGCCGTGGCTGGCCACCGTGGCCATGGGCGTGAATGTGATCAGCGGCATGATCGGCAAGCTGCTGCTCAACCGCTCACGCCTCTATGTGCAGGGCAAACGCGATTCCTTCCAGTTGCGGGGCCTGTCGAAGCCGGAAGTCGAACAGGCAGTGTTCTGGGATGCCGTGACCTTCGACACCATGGCGAAGTGGCGCAAGGTGCATATCCCGATTTTCATCGTCTTCGCCGTCCTGGCGCTCGGTCACATCATCAGCATCTTCCTGTTCTGGAGCTGGTCATGAGCCGCACCATCAAGTTCGTCATCACCGGCAACCTGATCGTGCTGGCGGTCTTGGCCTTTGTCTTTCCGCATCTGATGGTGGGGCCGGGCAAGCTGATTCCCGGCCACCAGAAGCTCGAAGCGGACTGCTTTGCCTGCCATGCGTCGTTCACCGGCGCATCGTCGCCGCGCTGCGTCACCTGCCACAAGCCGGCGGACGTGGGCCGCCTGACGACGACAGGCCAGCCGGTCGTCAAGCCGCTGACCTCGACGCCCTTCCACCAGAAGCTGATCAGCCAGGATTGCGTGGCCTGCCATAGCGACCACGCCGGCGTGAAACGTTTCCGCCAGCAGGGGCGCTTCGACCACGCCCTGCTGCAGAAGGATGCCCGCGCCCAATGCCAGGACTGCCACAAGTCGCCGACCGATTCGCTGCACCAGCAGATCACCGGCAATTGCAGCCAGTGCCACAACCAGGACAAGTGGACGCCGGCGACCTTCGACCACAACAAGTACTTCGTGCTCGACCGGGACCACACCACCCGCTGCGTCACCTGCCACGTGCGCAATGACTACAGCCGCTACACCTGCTACGGCTGTCACGAGCACTCTCTGGCGAGCATCCGGCGCGAGCACATCGAGGAAGGCATCAGCAAGTTCGACGATTGCGTGGAGTGTCACCGCAGCGCCGACAAGCACGACATCAAGGGTGGCGGCGAAAAGAACGGCGAGCGCAAAGGAAAACTCGGCCGCAAGGACCATGACGATTGACCGCGCCGCGCTGGCCAAATTCCCCAAAAAATCGGGCGCCGCAAGGGCGCCCGAATCAAGACCGCAGTGGAGGGAGGCCACGCGGTAGCCCCCTCCTTGCGGAAGGGGCTGGGGGTAGATCAGTTGTGGTAAGCCGATTCGCCGTGCGAGGTGATGTCGAGACCTTCGCGCTCTTCGTCTTCCGGTACGCGCAGGCCGATGAAGATATCGACGATCTTGTAGCAGATGAAGGCAACGACACCGGACCAGACCAGGGTCACGCCGACGCCCGTGGCCTGTACGATCAACTGATCCATGATCGAGTAGTTGTCGGCCACCTTGTTCGCCACGTAGTCGTAGACGCCCGTGCCGCCGAGGCTGGGCGCCGCGAACACGCCGGTCAGCAGCGCACCGAGCGTACCGCCGACACCATGCACGCCGAACACGTCGAGCGAGTCATCCGCGCCGAGCAGCTTCTTCAGGCCATTGACACCCCACAGGCAGATCACGCCGGCGGCGAGACCGATGGCCAGCGCACCGGCCACGCCGACGAAGCCCGCCGCCGGAGTGATCGCCACCAGGCCGGCGACTGCGCCGGAGGCTGCGCCCAGCATCGAGGGCTTGCCCTTGACCATCCATTCCGCCACCATCCACGAGGTGGCCGCCATCGCTGTGGCCAGCCAGGTATTGACGAAGGCCAAAGCCGCCGTGCCGTTGGCTTCGAGCGCCGAGCCGGCGTTGAAGCCGAACCAGCCGAACCACAGCAGCGAAGCACCCATCATGGTCATGGTCAGCGAGTGCGGCGCCATCGAGTCCTTGCCGTAGCCGACGCGCTTGCCCAGCAGATAGGCGCCAACCAGACCGGCGATGGCGGCATTGATATGCACCACCGTGCCGCCGGCGAAGTCGAGCGCGCCCTTCTGGAACATGAAGCCGGCCGT
>JAPLRA010000290.1 GCA_026399445.1 Sulfuritalea sp. | reverse complement strand
TGTAGAGAACCTGCTTGCCCGACGCCATTGCCGCGACGATCTCGCGCGCCACGCGGTCCGGCGCCGTCCACAGCGGGCCGCCCTTGTCGAAGGCGGACGTCATCGGTGTATCGACGAAGCCGGGCTTGATCAGCAGCACGCTGACGCCCTTGGGCGCAAGACGATTGCGCAAGCCCTCGACAAAGCGCTCGACCAGAGCCTTCGCAGCGCCGTAGGTATAGTTGCTCTGCCGCCCGCGATCGCCGGCGACCGAGCCGATGGCGGCGAGGCAGCCGCTGCCCTGCCCCTCGAACAGGTTGGCAAGTCTGGCGGCCAACGCAATCACGCTGAGGCCGTTGCCGGCAACTTCCGCCAGGCGCGATCAACGCGCCATCCAGCTTGCCGAGGTAGCCAAGCGCGGCGTCGAACATCGCCTGATGGCTGTCGGTGTCGGTAGCGTCCATGACAAAAATCTCCACCTGCACGCCGTGCGCCTGCCCGCGCACCCGCAGGTCATCGGCGATCATCGCGCCGGAATCACCAACGGCTATGTGGCCAGGGTAAGCGCCGCCGCGCGGCCTGAGCGAAGTGCCCCTATCGCGCCACCGTTGCGGATGGCCGCCATTTCGGCAGGCGAAGCGAGCATATCGCCAAGAGTATTCTGGGAAAAACGCCCGTAATCAGCCGGCAATATTTACCCACGATCGTTACTTGAGCGTCCACTCGTCGCCGCACTTGCGACATTGGACATGCAGCCAGAGGCCGCCGCCATGGTTCTCCAGCGTGGGGTCGCCGCCGTCGGGCAAAGGGGCGGGCCCGGAAGACTGGACCTTGAATTTGCCGTAGGCTTCGCACTTGGGGCACACGGCCTGCTCGCCGAGGCGCTCGGCAATTTCAAGCAGCAGGTGATAGCGCTTCCAGCTGTACCAAATGACCGCCATACCGCCCAGAGGAACCAACTCACCAGCCAGGCATGGCAGTCGATCAATTGCCTCTCATACCAGCGCCGGAAGCCGTGAGTCCGAATACGATCGAGCGAAGCCACCGCGCCTCCCGTGATTCATGTGTATGGCTGCAGCTTAGGCTGCTGCCACAACGCACGCAACCGTACTACGTACAGGGCTATTTCCGGCGAGCCATGCCGCGGGGGCGGGCAGATTTCTCCCCGGCTTCTCCAGCTATAATCCGCACAGCATTCGCATCCCGGCAACCTTGAGGAACTCAGCGGCCCGGCGGCTGTCGAATGTGTTGTACTCATCTCACAGGAGGACTTCAGAAGCCATGGAAAACGTCCACACTTACCCGCAAACTGCCACACCGGATATTGCCCAACGGCAGAATCGCGTGCTGCGCAACACCTATGCCTTGCTCGCGCTGTCGATGGCGCCCACCGTTGCCGGCGCCCTCCTCGGCGTCCAGTTGAAGTTTTCCTTCCTGGCCGGCAGCCCCTTCATCGCCTTCATGCTGTTCCTCGGCGTGGCTTTTGGTTTCATGTGGGGAATCGAGCGCACCAAGAACAGCGGCATGGGCGTGGCCCTGCTGCTCGGCTTCACCTTCTTCATGGGCTTGATGCTGTCGCGCATCCTGCAAGTCGCGCTCGGGTTCTCCAACGGCGGCAGCCTGATTGCGA
>JAPLRA010000178.1 GCA_026399445.1 Sulfuritalea sp. | reverse complement strand
TCGCGACTGGCGAGGTAGTCGTTGACCGTGATCAGATGCACGCCCTTGCCCGGAATCGCATTGAGGTACACCGCCAATGTTGCCGTCAGCGTTTTGCCTTCGCCGGTACGCATTTCGGCGATCTTGCCGTAATGCAGGACCATGCCGCCCACCATTTGCATGTCGAAATGGCGCAGGCCAAGCACGCGACGACTCGCCTCGCGCACCACGGCAAAGGCTTCCGGCAACAAGGCATCAAGCGATTCGCCCTGAGCGTGGCGATTGCGGAACTCGTCCGTCTTTGCGCGCAAGGCCTCGTCGGTAAGCTGCTGAATGCCCGCCTCAAGCGCATTGATGCGGACGACAGTCTGGGAATACTGCTTGATCAACCGCTCGTTGCGGCTGCCGAAAATCTTCTTGAGGAGACCGGAGATCATGGGGTACGCGGCCTCAAATCGGCCGTGAAAAGCAAAGCAGCGATTTTAGCATGCGGGGAGGGTTCGCCTCCCGCAATGCTCAGTGGATCAGTGCCGGTGGACGGCTGGTCCCTTGGTCGCCTGGGCCATGCGCAGGAATCGATCCGGATTCTGCGCCAGACCGCGAATGCGTACTTCAAAATGCAGGTGCGGCCCGGTGGAACGCCCGGTAGAACCCACTTCGGCAATCTTCTGGCCGCGTTTGACCATCTGTCCCGCCTTGACCAGAATCTTCGACGCATGGGCGTAGCGGGTGGTCAAATCCTTGCCGTGATCGATTTCCACCAGATTGCCGTATTGCGGATGGCGCTCGGCGCTGATCACCACCCCCGCCGCCGCGGCACGGATACCGGTGCCGGGAGTCGCGACAAAATCCACGCCTTCATGCATCGCCCGCTCACCGGTGAAAGGATCGACACGCCAGCCATAGGTGGAAGCGTTCCATTGCGCTTCGACCGGGAGGCTGGTCGGCAGCAGGCTTTTCCTGATCCGGTCTTCCAGCAACTGGGACTCAATCAGTGAGATCGCGTCGGACTTGGCTTCGACCTTGTTGGCCAAGGCATCGACGGCTCGCTGCAGTTCCGTTGAAGACATCGCTGCGGGCAGCACCAGCGGCCCGCCACGGCCATCAGGCTTTGATTCGAAGGCCTTGAGTTCCTGCGACTTGACACCGGCCATGCCGGCCAGCCGCTCACCAATAGTGTCCAGACGCATCAACTGCGCCTGCATCTCGCCCAGTTTGACCGCCATGGCATTGAGGTTTTCGCGAACGAAATCCTTCGAACGCTGGCTTTCTTCGGCATTCACCGCGCGCACCAGATCCTGCAGGAAGGGAAGACGGATTTCCGCCGCATGGCGGACGGTGACGTAGGAAAACAGCGAAGACAATACAAGGACCGAGCCAACCAGGGCGCCCACGAAGAGTAATGCATGACGCCAGGTCAGCGTAATGCTTCTTGCAGTTGCCAGCCGGTCAGAGACGAGAATAATATGCATCCCTTCCCTCCCTTCAGGTTCGTTTGCGATGACATCGCGCAGTCTCCAGGAACATCTTGCCTCCGGTGACAGCATGGCGCGCCTTGCGGCCCACGCCCAACGTCTGCTCCAATTCCAGCGTCTTCTGGAAGCTGCACTGCCGGTGGCGCTGAGGCCTTATGCCCGGGTAGCCAACTTCCGTCTGGGGAAATTATTTATCCACGCCGCAAACGGCGCGGTCGCGGCGAAGATCCGTCAATTCGGACCGCGTCTCGCCGACGATTTATCAAACAAGGAGGTAAAGGTTACCCAAATCGAGGTCAGAGTGCAAGCCCGGAACCCTTCTCCGGCGCAGCCCCCCCATGAGAGGCCCGCCCTGCCTGGGTCTAAACAGAAGCAAGGACTCACTGAACTTGCGCATCAATTGCCGAACGAGTCGCCACTCAAGGGAGCGCTCGAGCGTTTGCTCCGCAGCGTCAAAGAATGATCAGGCGCTCCGCCATCATCAGCACCAGAACTACCAGCGAGAAGATCAGCGCCACCTTGGCGACCCGGCCCGACAGAACGAGATAGCGCCGGTCACGGGTGAACAGCCAGGCAACGAGACCACTGCCGATGGTGATCGCCGTGAGTATGCCGACGATCCGCAGCAGGAGCATGACCGAACCTGCGTCTAAGCCAGTTGGGGATAGAGCCGGGCGATGCTTCCCGGCGCTTCCTCGGCACGCTCGAAACTGACCAATTCCCAAGCGGAGGCATCGGCCAGCAGCGCGCGCAGCAACATGTTGTTCAG
>JAPLRA010000368.1 GCA_026399445.1 Sulfuritalea sp. | reverse complement strand
GCAAATGGATGGCCGGGTTACCGGACGGGTCTGGAGCTTTCGCGATGTGACCGAGCGCAAGGCGGCGGAGCGGGCGCGACTTGAAAGCGAAATGCTGAAGACATCAGTGCTGACGCATGCCGCCTATGCCATTGTCGCCACCGATCCGCAGGGAGTCGTCACGGTATTCAATCCTTGTGCCGAAGCCTTGCTGGGCTATCGCGCGCAGGAGGTGGTCGGAAAGCAGACCCCGGCCCTGTTTCACGATCCTGATGAAGTTTGCCGCCACGCTGAGGTTCTGTCGAAGGAATTGGGCGAGATTGTCGTGCCGGGGTTCGATGTATTTGTCATCAAGACTCGTGAAACCCGGGCACCCGACGAGAATGAATGGACTTACATCCGAAAGGATGGACGGCGGATTCCGGTGCTGCTGTCGGTGACGGCGTTCACCGATGCGGATGGAAATATTTCCGGCTACCTCGGCGTTGCTACGGATATCACCGAGCGCAAGCAGGCGGCAGCGAAACTTGCCGAGAGCCAGCAGCGTATGGAGCTGGCGCTGGCAGGCGCGGATCTGGGCTTGCTGGATTGGGATATTGCCACGGGGCGGTTTGTGCAGAACGAACGTTTTCTCGAGATGCTGGGCTATGCGAAAGACGAACTTCAGATCGACGCTCAGGTATTTGACTGGCTGATTCATCCGGCTGATCGCCCGCAGGTGCGCGCCGCTCTCGCGGCCCACTTCAAGGGCGAAACGCCCGGTTATGAGGCCGAGCACCGGAGCCGCCACAAGGATGACCACTGGGTATGGATACTCGCGCGCGGCAAGGTCGTCGAACGGGATGCGGACGGTCGTGCGCTGCGCATGGTCGGCACCGTCCTCGACATTTCCGAGCGCAAACAAACCGAGGCGGCGCTCAAGGCCCGCGAGGCGCGCCTGACAAACCTCATCGGCTCGCTGCAGGAGTTGGTAATTGTGGTGGACACGGAGGGTCGGATTACCGAATACCACCTGCCGGCGTCCTTCGACTTTCCCGTCGGCGTCGAGGCTGCCATGGGGAACTACTTCGCCGACGCACTGCCGGATCAGTTATCGGACTTCGTTGCGGAGGCGATGGTCGGCATCTTTGCCGATGCACAGGCGCGCACTCACGAATTCACGGTTCTTGTAAACGGCAGGGAGCATTGCTTCCATGTCACCATGAGCCAGTTGTCCGGCTCGGGAAAATACGCGAGTGGCTTCCTGGCTTTGGTCAGGGATGTCAGCGAACGCAAGCGTGCCGAGCAGGAGCAGCGGATCGCCGCGATCGCATTCGAATCGCAGGAGGGCATGGTAATCACCGATGCCAACGGGCTGATTCTGAGAGTCAACCAGGCATTCACGGAAATCACCGGCTACACGGCCGAGGAGGCAGTCGGGCGAAGAACCTCGTTACTGAGTTCCGGGCGTCATGACAAGGAGTTCTACGAGGTGATGTGGCGATCGGTCGCCGAGAGCGGTTCTTGGCAGGGTGAGATCTGGAATCGGCGCAAGAACGGCGTGATATATCCTCAATGGCTCACCATCACCGCTGTGAAGAGGGACGATGGAACGGTAACCCACTATGTCGGATCGCAGGTCGACATCACTGAGCGCAAGGAAGCCGAGATGGAGATCGAGCGGCTGGCCTATTACGACTCCCTCACCCAGCTTGCCAATCGCCGGCTCCTGCTGGATCGTTTGCAGCACGCCATGGCCTTCAGCGCACGCAGTGGCCAGGAGGGAGCACTGCTGTTTCTGGACCTGGACAATTTCAAGACCCTTAACGACACCCTCGGTCACGACATGGGTGACCTTTTGCTGCAACAGGTGTCGCGGCGTCTCGTCGCCAGCGTCCGCGAGGGCGATACGGTCGCTCGCCTTGGCGGCGACGAGTTCGTGGTGATGCTGGAGGGGCTGAGTGACAATCGTCTGGAAGCTGCCACTCAGGCTGAGCTTGCCGGGAAAAAGATACTGGCCGCGCTCAACAAGCCCTATAGGCTGGCCGAGCGTGAGCATGTCAGCACCTCCAGTATTGGCGGGACCCTGTTCTTCGGGCACCAGCACACTGTGGACGAAGTCTTGAAGCAGGCCGATGTCGCGATGTATCAGGCGAAGGCTGCCGGTCGCAACGCGCTGCGTTTCTTCGATCCGGCCGCCGGTAATTAGAACGGTCAGCCGGTTATTTTCCGCTTGATCGCGCGGGTCACCATGCGCAGGCGTTGGGCCAGCGGAAGGCGCTTGAAGTTGGTTTTGACGGCACCCTCCGTGAATGTCGTGCGCTTGGAGTAGTCCATGATCAGATCGACGATGACCGGCCGGCCGCCGTCGGCCAGTCCGCGCGCGCGCGCGATCGCGGCGGTCACCTCGTCGTTTGACGGCACCCGGATGTATTCGGCGCCGGTGGCGATGGCGACTCCGCTGAAGTCGATGGCGCCCAGTGCCGTGCAAGGCTTGCGGTTGAAGGGAATTTCCTGTGCCTGGGCGATCTGCGACAGTTCGCCGTCATGGAACACATAGAACACCAGCCCCAGATTTAGCCGCGTGGCGGACACAATTTCCATGCAGGTCATGGTGAAAGCGCCGTCACCGACGATGGCGAACACTTCGCGCTCGGGGTTGGCCAGCTTGGCGCCGATGGCGGCCGGCACCGCGTAACCCATGCTGTTGAAATCGGTCGGCACAATCAGCGCCTTGGGGTGCCGCACGGGATACAGTTCTGCCGTCAGATAGGTGTGGTTGCCGTCATCGACCACGGCAATCGAATCGTCGGGCATCGCCGCGCGCAACGCGTTGAAGAACACCACCGGGTTGACCTTGCCGCCGCTGTCGTGGCGCAGCCATTCGTCGTTGTAGGCGGTCTTGTCGCGCTGGATGCGCTGGTGCAGTTCTACATTCGCCGCTCCACCAGCGCCGAGTTTTTGCAGTTCCGCCAGCAGCGCGGCCAGTACGGCGCTGGCATCGCCCTCAAGCGACACCGCGGCGGGGTAGTTGGCACTGAACACCGCCGGGTTGATATCGGAGTGAATCAGGTTCGGCGGCACCGTGACGCCGAAGCTGCCCGTGGCGATTTCCGCAAAGCGGGTGCCGACCGCCAGCATGCAGTCGCAGTCGGCGAAGGCATTGCGTGCCGCCGGAACCGCCGAGGCGCCGAAGCTGAACCCCGTGTGCAGAGGATGGGCGGCGGAGAACACCGACAGGCCTTGCAGAGTGGTGGCCACCGGCGCCTGGAGAAACTCTGCGATGGCGCGCGTCAGATCATGAGCATCGCGGGCGCCCCAGCCGAGAAACATCGCCGGATGTTTCGCCGCCAGCAGCATTTCCGCGGCACGCCGGATGTCGGCGGCAGAAGCACGCTGCGGTTTGGCGATGACCGGTAGCGGTGGAAGTTCCGCCACCTCGCCAGGAAACATCTGGAGATTGACCGGGATCTCGACAAAGACCGGACCCGGTTCTCCGGAGTGGGCGATTTCCCAGGCCTTGAACAGGGTGGGCGTGATGTCCTCATGGCGCGTGACGAGGAAGGTGGCCTTGGTCAGGGCTTTGAGGAAGGCGTGCTGATCCATTTGGTGCAACTGGTAGCGCTTGTCCAGATCGGTGCGGATGCCGCCGCAGATCACCAGCATGGGCACTCCATCCAGGAAAGCCTCACCGATGCCGCTGGCGGCATGCGTGGCTCCCGCGGCGGGAACGATCACCAGCGTGCCGGTCAGGTCCGAGGTACGGCTGACGCCGTCGGCCATGAAGGCGGCGCCGCCTTCGTGGGTTACCAGCACCGGCGTGATCGATTGCGAACTGTTGAGTTCGTCGTACAGCTCGGTGTTGTGCACGCCGGGAATGCCGAACGTGAATTTGATACCCAGGGCTTCGAGGGCTCGTACCGCGATCCAGGCGCCAGTTCGTTTCATGTGGGTGTCTCCGTGCTCAAGGGTTCAGGTGTTTGCGGCGGCAGCCTGTCCGGCGATGCGTCCGCTGAGAATGCAGCCGCCGAGGAAGCTGCCTTCGAGCGCCCGCAAGCCGTGCATGCCGCCGCCACCGAAGCCGGCGGCTTCGCCGGCCGCAAACAGGCCAGGTATGGCAGCGCCGGCATGGTCAAGCACGCGGCTTTGCAAATCGGTCTGGATGCCGCCCAGGCTCTTGCGGCTGATGATGAATTCGCGCACGGCGACCAGCGGCGCGGCTTTCGGGTCGAGAATCTTCTGGAACTTGCAGGTGCGGATCCGGTCGCCCTTCCAGCGCCGCACATAGGCGATGCGCCGCAACTGTTCGTCGTTGTGCAGGCTCGTGCCGCGGTCGATCTGCGCATCGTAGGCCTCCAGCGTCTGCCGGATGGCGTCGAGGCTCACCGCATCGTCTCCCTGCAGCGCATTCATCTTGTCCACCAGCTCCGGCAAGTCGCAGCCGACCACGAAGTCCTCGCAGGAACCGGTCATCTCGTCGTACAGCCACTGGTTGCCGATCAGGATATCGCGCAGGAAGCCGAGCTTCTTCTTGTCGCGAATCGACGGGTTGAACTCGGCGCCTGACACCGCGAGTTCCTTCAGCGCGATCGCGCGGTTCATCAGCTGCCAGGAGTATTGCCGTTCCTGCGCGCATACCTGGGCCACCAGATCGCGGGTGTCGAAGCCCGTCACCAGCGGCATCGGGCCGATGCGCCGGCCCTGCCAGTCGAGCCACAGCGCCGAGCGCGGAGGTACCAGCGAGAGGCCGTGGCCGGGCTTCTTCGGCCGTGGATGCCTCACTCCGGCCGCATAGTTCCACATCGAATCGAGATGCGTCAGCCGGCCGCCGGCGGCGCTCACCGCATCGTGCAGTCGGCCGTCTGCATAGCGGTGCGAGCCGTTGAGAATCACTGCGGGCGGCGACCCCCAGTCGCGGTGCCAGTGCTGCCGCACGCGCTCGATGTTGCCGTTGAAACCGCCGGCCGCCACAATCACGCTGCCGGCGCTGGCCTCGAAGGGCTGCTGATCCGCTTCGCTGACGCCCTTGCAGCCGGTGACCGCGCCATTCGTCATCAGCAGGTTTTCCACGCGCTGGCCGAAGCGGATTTCGAGCCGCTCCCGCTGCGGGTGGTTTTCGAGCTGATCGATCAGGCGCAGCGCCAGTTCGTGCCCGGTACCCCAGACGATGTGAAAGCGCGGTACGGAATTGCCGGGCGTGAACAGGCCGCGCTCTACCCAGTGTGGCGCGGGAAGGAAACCGATGCCGCGCTTGCGCAGCCAGACGCCCACATCGTCGTGGCAGCGCTGTACGTAGGCCTCTGCCCAGGCAAGGGGCCAGCGGTCGTTCGGATCGAGTTCGCCGAAAGCCTTCCAGTCGGCCAGCGCCAGTTCCGGCGTGTCGCGTATGCCGGCGCGCCGCTGCTCGGGGGTGCCGACCAGAAAGATGCCGCCGAAGCTTTCCTTCGCCAGGCCGCCGAAGTTGTCCGCGCTGTCGCGGTCCAGCAACAGTGCGCGGCGCAAATACCCGCTATGCCGCCGCCGATGACGATGACTTCGCTCACGGTCGCTCCTCCTTGTTTTGCGTCGGAGTTTAGCCTGAAATCATGCCAATCCAATCGCGTCGATTGGCGGTCTCACGGAGGCGGCGGCCAAAAGTCGGCGATGGCGAGACGGCGACATCAGCCCGCACTCGCGGGAAAATGGAAAACCTCGGGGGAACCCGCTAAGCTGCTCGCTCGTGAGGAGAGCCTGATGCAGATTCGAAGCTTGCTGGGTGTTGGTTTGATGCTTGCCCACGTATGGGCCCTTGCGCAAACAGTCGCTGCGCCGTCGCCGCTGTCGCTCGATGAGGCCCGCGCCCAACGCGTCAGGGGCAAGGCGCTGAAAGGCGAGGCGGAGACCCGGTACGAAGCAGACAAGGCAGCCTGCCAAGCCAAAGTGATCGCCATCAACTGCCTCAGTTCGGCGAAGGAAAGACACTTCGCGGCGGTCAGGGAGGCCAATGCGCTCGAGCAGGCCGGGCGCAAGGCCGAACGCGAAATTCATCGTCTGGACGTCGAGGCCAAAGCGGCGAAGCGCGCGGCCGAAGCGCCGGGTCTGGAGGCCAAGCAGAAGGCCGATGTCGAACGCTATCGCGAGAAGGAAGCGCAACGGGCTGTCGAGCGCGAGAGGAGCCAGGCCGAGGAATCGAAAAAGCTCGAGACCCGTCGCAGCAAGGCGGTGGCGGAGCGTGCGGCGCAGCAGAACAAGCTTGCGGCGCGCAGCCAGGAGGATGCGAAACGAGCCGAAAAGGCGCCGGCCAATGCCAGCAAGAAGGCAGAGCGGGAACGGCAGCATGCCGAGCGCGTGAAGAAGATCGACGAACGAGCGCGGCAGTATGCCGATCTGCTGAAGCGGCGGGAGGCAGAAGAGGCCGCCAAGCAGGCCGCCGCTGCTGCAGCGGCGGCCAGGTGAGCGCTTAAAACCGTTGGCGATGCAGGCGGCTCAAATTCCCCCCAGCCGCTTGGCGAATGAAACCGCATACGCCGGCGAACGGAACTGAAGCACCGGATCCTTGGTCGGGGCAATGCCGTCGGCCATGGCGAGCGGGTCGAAGTTGATGGGCTCGCACGAGGCACCTTTTTGCGGCATCGCGGAGGCAATCGTTAGCGTGCCGACCTTCACCTGTTTGCGCTCATCCGGCCAGGCCAGCGTCGGATTGTCTTCCGGGTCGCCGGCAACGCCGATGGTCAGCATCATGTCCCAGCGCACCGGGCCTTGCTGGGTGCGGCTGATCAGCGCCTGCTCGAGGAAATTGGCGCCAGCCGTCTTCAGCTCATCGTCGGACAGGCGCTTCTCGCCGTCCTGCGGGACGAAGCGCCAGCGCACCAGCGTGGCCTGCTTTTTCCTGTTGACGAACTTGAAAGTGTGGATGCCCCAGTAGGCGCTGTTGGCGTAACTGGTGGGCGGATTGTTGGCAGCCAGGTATTCGGACTGGGCCAGGTTGTCCGGGTGACTGGTCTTGAAGGCCTTCATCTTTTCCGGATCCGGCTTGCCGGTAGCCGGGTCGGGCTGCAGCGCGAGCATCAGGTCGAGGAAGGTCTGCGGGTTGGCGGCGCCGAACATCGGCGTGTTGAGCATTGCCATGTGGTGCAGGGCGCCGCCCGGCAGCTTGAATTGCAGCGCCATGCCGCGTACGCTCTTTGCTGTGTCGGGTGCTTTCGGGTTGCCGCCGGAGAGCGAGAAGCGGGCGATGACCGGTACCGGTTTTCCTGAGAAAAGCGCAGAGCGGGTGTAGGGCGCGGCCTCCTTGGTGCCGACGAATTCGCCGACTGCGCAACTGCCCTTGATATGGTTTCGTCGCTGTCCCGGATTCACGCCGAAGACGCCCTCGATGGCGGTGACCACCTGATCGGGCGCGACCTCTTTATCCGCGGTCATCGCCAGCGGGGCAGCGAGGGCGAGCAGGCCGGCAAGTGCATAGTGCTGCAAGGGCATTCTTTGCATTGTGGATTCCTTTTTCTGTTGGGGTTGGGGTTTTATTTGTGCTCGATCTGGTCATACACTGCTGTCGCGACGCGGGCCAGTTTGCCTTTGTCTATGCCGGCCGAGAGGGCATAGCCGAACTTGCCATCGATCCAGTAGAAGACATTGACCGGCCCTTCCTGCGCAAAGCGGAAAGCGGTGTCCTGATTCGTGGTGTTCTCGGTGGAGACGTAAAGCGTCAGGCGCTGGCCGGTGGCATCGTGGTACATGAACTGGGCCACGGGGCCGCTGTTGCCGGGTAGCAGTCGACCGCCAATCAGTTCGTAGCCGAGGGCCCCGAGCTTGGGCGGGCGCACCGGTGTGCCAATGCGTTTGGACAGCCAGGCGACGAGTTGGTCTTCCTGCTCGGCGCCGACTTCCACCGGGCGGCGCACGTCGGGGCTGTACACGACATGGGCTACCGCGGCCTGCCGAGGTAGCGAGAGTGGCGATGTTCTGGCCAGGCTCTCGGCCTGGGGGTAGCGGTCGTGCGCCACCCAGCCTGCGAAGCCACTCACTATCGCAACGACTATTCCGGCGGCAATGCGCTGCAGCGACCAGCGGGCGAGGACCGGCCTGTGGGGTCGGTCGGTCGCGGCTGTTGATGGTGGCGAGGCCAGCGCGCTCAGATGTGCCGGCAGCACTTCGTCCAGCACCGGGTTGAACAAGGCACGCAGGGCCTGTTTCTGTTCGAGGTAGGCACGCACGCGCTCGGCTTCTTCCGGCTGGGCGGCCAGATAGTCCTCGACCTCGCTGCGCCATGCGGCAGGCAGGGCACCATCGATGTAAGCCTGAACGTCGGCTTCGGCAATCGGTAGTTTGCTCATCGCACGACTCTCAGTCTGGCGCTTGCGTGTTCGCCGTTCATGATCAGGCGCAGCCTTTCCCGCCCGCGCGACAGGCGCGACATGACGGTGCCGATGGGGATGCCCAGCGTTGCGGCAATGTCTGCATAGCTTAACTCCTCCAAGGCAACCAGCAGCAGGACTTCGCGCTGCTCGTCGGGCAAATGGTTCAACGCGGTTTCGAGTTCCATCAACTCCAGTCCGTCGGTCTGGGTGGCGCGCGTCGGCATGTCGAAGTCGTCTTCGATCGAATGTGTGGGCAGCCTTGGCCGGCGCAGTTGATCGATCCGCAGGTTGTGCATGATGCCGAACAGCCAGGCGCGCATGTCACTGCCGGCCCGCCACTGATGGAGGCGGGACCAGGCGCGCTCGAGGGTGTCCTGCACCAGATCATCCGCCGCCGCGCGATCGCCGAGCATCGCCCGCGCGTAACGGCGCAGGCGGGGAATCTCGGCCAGGATCGCGCTGCTTTCCACTCGGTCTAGGGCTTGGCGACGTGCCAGACGCTGTTGAAGCCATCACCGGTCGTGTCGCCCGGTTTCTGGTCCTTGACCCAGTAGTACAGCGGCTTGCCCTTGAGCGCCCACTGTTTCTTGCCGTCGTCGCGGGTGATGACACTGTAATCGCCGCTGGCAGTATCGTTATCCATGGCCATGAGCGGCGGCCAGTTCGCGGCGCAGGGGCCGTTGCAGGCGCTCTTGCCGCCGGCGTCCTTGTCGAAGGTATAGAGCGTCATGCCGTTGCTGCCGGTGAGCATGCCGTTGGATACCATGGCCGGCGCGGCGGCAAAGGCGGCGAGCGACGCGGATGCAAGCAGGGCGAGTACGAATTTGTGGATTCTCATTTTGATCTCCGTTGGGGTTGGGGGTCCTACCCCTGCATGAACGGGGAGATGCCTGCATCTATTCCAGCGGGTGAAAAATAATTGCTCGCCGACTTGTGGCCGATGATGCTACCGCGAATATGCCATGCCGAGGTCCGCGGGGACCACGAGAGCCGAGCCAAGAGTCGGCACCGGCGGCACGGCGGGCATTCGTCCGGCGCAGGGTAAGATGGTCCCTCGATCCCACAGGAGCCCTCCATGAGCCGCAGCATTCTGGACGAAGCCCACATTCATCCCGCCATCCGCGAGACCATAACGGACAACAACGCCGACATCGTGCGCGAAGTTCAGGCAGCCATCGCCGGCAACAAGGTGGTGGTGGTCGGCATGGCGCAAAACCCTTTTCCGCGCATGGCGCGCAAGGCGCTGGATGCGCTCGGCACGCCCTACCAGTACCTCGAGTACGGAAGCTATCTCAGCCAGTGGCGGCGCCGCAACGCGCTCAAGATGTGGACCGGCTGGCCCACCTTCCCCATGGTCTTTGTGAACGGCACTCTGGTCGGCGGCGCCGGCGAATTGCGCCGGCTGATCGACAGCGGCGAATTCGCCCGCATGATTACGGGCTAGCCGGCTATCCGGAGTGGCTTTGCCCGCGGCGTTTGCGGGCTTAGCCCACTCCGCAGGGGCATCATCAGGCGCCCAGCGCAGCGGCTCCCGCGGCTGCGACAACGCCGTCTTCGGATGACTTGACGCCGGACACGCCGATCGCGCCGAGATAAACCCCTTCGCGGATCAGGGGCACGCCGCCCTCCAGACAGATCACGTCGGGCATGGTCATGAAGACCGGGCGGCCCTGCAACACCGCGTCCTCGAAGGCCTTGGTCGGGCGCTTGAAAAGAATCGCCGTTCTGGCTTTCTGTTCCGCGATGCGGATGGAGCCCTTCTGGGTTCCGTCCATGCGCTCCAGCGAGATCAGGTGGCCGCCGTCATCGACCACGGCAATGGCCACGTTCCACTTGTTTTCGGTTGCGGTTCGTTGCGCTGCGATGGTGATGCGATGTG
>JAPLRA010000365.1 GCA_026399445.1 Sulfuritalea sp. | reverse complement strand
CGCCGATCGGCTTGCTGATCCGCAACGAGGACCAGCGCAGCAAGGATTACGGCAACATCGCCGAAACCTTCCGTCCGGGCCATGCCGATTACACCACCTGGCAGAAATACGGGATTCGCGATCATCGCGGTGGCGGCCGTTCTTCGGCGCGCGAGACCGCAGTGCGGGTCGCCGCCGGGGCCATCGCCAGAAAGTGGTTGCAGCAACGCTACGGGGTGACGGTGCGCGGCTGGATGAGCCAGTTGGGGAGCATCGAAATTCCGTGGCAGGACGAGGCCGCGATCGACGCCAATCCCTTTTTTGCGGCCAATGCCGGGATCGTTCCGCAACTCGAAGAGTACATGGACGCCTTGCGCAAATCGGGCGATTCGGTGGGCGCGGAAATCACCGTGGTGGCACGCGGCGTACCGGTCGGCTGGGGCGACCCGGTTTATGACCGGCTCGATGCCGACATCGCGTACGCCATGATGGGCATCAACGCCGTCAAGGGCGTCGAAATCGGCGCCGGTTTCGGCTCGGTGGCACAAAAAGGCAGCGAACATGGCGACGAACTGACGCCCGATGGATTCCTCGGCAACCATGCGGGAGGGATATTGGGCGGCATCTCGACCGGCCAGGACGTGGTGGTCAGGATGGCGGTCAAGCCGACGTCGAGCATTCGCCTGCCGCGTCGTACCATCAATCTCGCCGGCGAGCCGACGATGATCGAAACCCACGGCCGTCATGATCCCTGCGTAGGAATTCGAGCTACGCCGATTGCCGAGGCCATGCTGGCGCTGGTGCTGATCGACGCTGCCTTGCATCATCGCGCCCAGTGCGCCGATGTTGATTGCCCGACACCGCGAATTCCTGCCCGGCCGATAGTAAAATAGTTTTCAGAATTGAATCGAACAGGACTGGAAACACAATGAACGTTGATCATCACGACCTGCATCACGAATTTCCCGAACATGCTGCGGCCATCCATAGCCTCAAGATGGGTAGCAAGCATTTTGCCCGCCTGTTCGAGGAGTACCACGCGCTGACTTCCGAGGTTGAAGCGCTCGAAGACAAGAACTCGCCCGTGGCCGACGCCGCGCTTGAGGACATGAAGAAGCTGCGCCTGAAGCTCAAAGACGAGCTCTACGCCATGCTTCAGGCCGGCAAGGCCTAGGTCACACGCAAACCTGCACCAGCGAAACCGCCGGTCGCGGTTGGCGGTATCTCTCATGGGGCAAAACGGGCGGCTGTCTGCCTGGTATTTCTGGTATTTCGCGTTCATCGGCGCCTTCCTGCCGTATTTCGCCCTCTACCTGCAGTCCATAGGACTTTCTGCCGGGCGCATCGCGGTGCTGATGTCGCTCGGACAGTTCATGCGCCTGTTGGCGCCCCTGCTCTGGAGTTGGCTGGCTGACAGCGGCGGCAGGCGCGTGCGCATCGTCGTCGCCTCGACCGCGGCCGCGCTGGCGAGTTTTTCGGTGGTGTTCCTGACGCAGGAGTTTGTCGGCCTGCTGATCGGCATGGCGATCCTCCATTTCTTCTGGAGCGCATCGCTGCCGCTGGTCGAAGCGCTGACCCTGGGGCACCTGGCGGCGCACCCGGAACGCTACGGGCGCATCCGGCTCTGGGGCTCGGTGGGCTTCATTGTGACCGTGATGGGGGTCGGCTTCCTGCTCGATTCGGCGCCGATCCGTTCCCAGCTTTGGGTCAGCTGGTTCTTGCTGCTGGGCACGCTGCTCAGTGCGCTGACACTGACCGAAGTAAAACAACACGTCGGGCAGGTGGCCGGGCCGATTCTGGACGTATTGCGCCAGCGCAAGGTGGTATTCCTGCTCGCCGCCGGCCTGTTCATGACGGCGGCGCACGGCGCGCTCTATGTCTTCTATTCGATTCATCTGGTGGCGCAAGGCTACGGCAAGAGCCTGGTCGGGGTGCTGTGGACCCTGGGCGTGGTGGCCGAGATCGTGGTGTTCCTGTTCATGCAGCGGATTTCGCTGCGGGTTTCCATGCGCAGGATCCTGCTGGCCTGCTTTGCCCTTGCTGCCCTGCGCTTCATGCTGATCGGCTGGGCGGTGGAATTCATCGGGCTTCTGGTATTCGCGCAATTGCTGCATGGCGCCAGCTTTGGCGCACACCACGCAGCGACCATGGCGGCGCTCAATCGCTGGTTCGTCGCCGGTCAGCAGGCGCGAGCGCAGGCGCTCTATGGCAGCGTTGCCTATGGTGCCGGTGGACTGGGCGGTGCCCTGCTGGCCGGCGCCTTGTGGGAAAGTGCCGGTCCGGGGATCACCTTCAGTGCCGCCTCGATACTCGCCCTGATCGGCTTGGTTCTGGTCTGGCGCGGCGTTCCGGGTGATTCTGCGGGCGAGGCTGTGCGATAATTCGCAGTCCACGCTGCTGCTTTGGAAATCATGTCAAGAACGCTTTACGAGAAACTCTGGGACAGCCATGTCGTTCACGTCGAAGAAGACGGCACGGCGCTGCTCTACATCGATCGCCATCTGGTGCACGAAGTCACCAGTCCGCAGGCCTTCGAAGGCCTGAAGCTGGCCGGGCGCAAGCCTTGGCGCATTTCGTCCATTGTCGCCACGGCCGACCACAACACGCCGACTTCGCACTGGGAACTCGGCATCCAGGATCCGATCTCGCGCCAGCAGGTGGAAACCCTCGACGCCAATATCCGCGAAGTGGGGGCACTGGCCTACTTTCCGTTCAAGGACAAGCGGCAGGGAATCGTCCATGTCGTCGGTCCGGAAAACGGCGCGACGCTGCCCGGCATGACGGTGGTTTGCGGCGATTCCCACACCTCGACGCATGGCGCCTTTGCCTGCCTCGCTCACGGCATCGGCACCTCTGAAGTCGAACATGTGCTGGCAACGCAGTGCCTGCTGCAGAAGAAGTCGAAGACCATGCTGGTCAGGGTCGAAGGAAAAGTCGGCGCTGGCGTTACGGCGAAAGACATCGTGCTGGCGCTGATCGGCCGCATCGGCACGGCGGGCGGCACGGGTTACGCCATCGAATTCGGCGGCGAGGCGATTCGCGCGCTGTCGATGGAAGGCCGCATGACGGTGTGCAACATGGCCATCGAGGCCGGTGCGCGAGTCGGCTTTGTCGCTGCGGATGAGACCACCATCGCCTATCTCAAGGGCCGCAACTTTGCCCCCAAGGGCGACGACTGGGACAAGGCTGCGGCCGTATGGCGCACGCTGGTGTCCGATGCGGATGCGCGTTTCGACACCGTGATCGAGATGGATGCACGCCAGATCGTGCCGCAGGTGACCTGGGGCACTTCGCCGGAAATGGTGACGGGAATCGATGGCATGGTCCCTGCGCCGGAGGATTTCAAGGACCCGGTGAAAAGCGAGGGTGTCGCCCGCGCGCTTCAGTACATGGGCCTGACGCCGCGCATGCGCATCGACCAGATCCCGATCGACAAGGTTTTCATCGGCTCCTGCACCAACTCCCGCATCGAGGATTTGCGCGCGGCGGCTGCGGTGGCCAAGGGCCGAACGGTTGCCGCCAATGTCAAGCTGGCGCTGGTGGTGCCGGGCTCGGGCCTGATCAAGGAACAGGCCGAAGCCGAGGGGCTGGACAAGATATTCATCGCTGCCGGCTTCGAGTGGCGGCAGCCGGGTTGTTCGATGTGCCTGGCAATGAATGACGATCGCCTGAATCCCGGTGAGCGCTGCGCCTCGACCTCGAACCGCAATTTTGAAGGGCGGCAGGGCGCCGGCGGCAGAACGCATCTGGTCAGTCCCGCCATGGCGGCGGCGGCGGCGATTGCCGGCCGCTTTGCCGATGTTCGTCAATTGTCATAAGGAGAAATCCATGTTCCGCGCACTCATCGTTTCCGTCCTGATGCTGGTCCTGTCGGCCTGCAATACCGTGCAAGGCATTGGCAAGGACGTCAAGAAGGGCGGCGAAGTCATCGAGAAGTCAGCCAAGTAATGGATAAGTTCGTCAGGCTTGATGGTCTCGTGGCGCCGCTTGACCGTGCCAACGTCGATACCGACGCCATCATTCCCAAACAGTTCCTCAAGTCGATCAAGCGCTCGGGCTTCGGCCCGAATGCATTTGACGAGTGGCGCTATCTCGATCATGGCGAGCCGGGACAGGACGTTGCGACGCGCGCCAGGAATCCGAATTTTGTGTTGAATCAGGCGCGTTACCAGGGCGCCTCGATTCTTCTCGTGCGCAGCAACTTCGGTTGCGGCTCATCGCGCGAACATGCGCCGTGGGCGCTGCACGACTTCGGCTTTCGCGCCATCGTCGGCGAGTCCTTTGCCGACATCTTCTTCAACAACTGCTTCAAGAACGGGCTGCTGCCCATTGTCTTGCCGAAGGCCGAAATCGATGCGCTGTTCGGCCTCACGGAGCATTCTCCCGGCTATCGCCTGACCATCGATCTGGCGGAGCAACGGGTAGTGCGCCCCGACGGCCATGCGATTCCCTTTGAAGTCGATGCGTTCCGCAAGGAATGCATGCTTAACGGATGGGATGACATCGGTTTGACCTTGCGCCATGCCGAAAAGATTCGCGAGTTCGAGACTCGGCGCCGTGCCGAGCAACCCTGGTTATTTGCATAGAGGATTTTCAATGAAGATTTGTGTTTTGCCCGGCGATGGCATCGGGCCGGAAATCATAGCCGAGGCGGTTCGGGTGCTGAAGGCGCTCGATCTCCGGATCGAGATGGAAGAAGCCTTGCTGGGCGGTTGTGCGGTGGATGCGACAGGCAGCCCCTATCCGGATGCGACCCAGAAACTGGCGCTGGCGGCCGATGCCGTGCTGCTCGGCGCCGTCGGCGGCCCTCAGTGGGACAACAATCCGCGCGAGCAGCGGCCCGAGAGGGGCTTGCTGGGTATACGCAAGCAGCTCGGATTGTTTGCCAACCTGCGGCCTGCGATCCTCTACCCCGAACTGGCCAACGCTTCGACGCTCAAGCCGGAAGTCGTGGCCGGGCTGGACATCCTGATCGTGCGCGAATTGACGGGCGACATCTATTTCGGTCAGCCGCGCGGCATCGAAATGCGCAACGTGGATGGTCAAATGCAGCGCTTCGGCTTCAACACGATGCATTACACCGAGAGCGAGATCCGCCGCATCCTGCGGGTGGCCTTCGAGGCGGCGCGCAAGCGCAATCGCAAGGTCTGCTCGGTGGACAAGATGAACGTGCTGGAGTGCACCCAGCTCTGGCGTGATGTGGCCATCGAAACCGGCAAGGAATACCCGGACGTTGAGCTTTCGCACATGCTGGTCGATAACGCGGCGATGCAACTGGTAAAGAATCCAAAGCAGTTCGACGTCATGGTTACCGGCAACATGTTTGGCGACATCCTCTCGGACGAGGCGTCGATGCTCACCGGCTCGATCGGCATGCTGCCTTCGGCCTCGCTGGATGAAAACAACAAGGGGCTTTACGAGCCGTCGCATGGCTCGGCGCCGGACATCGCCGGCAAGGGTGTCGCCAACCCGCTGGCAACAATCCTTTCGGCGGCGATGATGCTGCGCTACACTTTCGCCAATGAGATGGCGGCCGGCCGCGTCGAGGCTGCCGTGAAAAAAGTCCTGGCGCAGGGTTTCCGTACCGGCGACATTTACGAGCCGGGCATGAAGAAGGTGGGTACCCGTGAAATGGGCGATGCCGTATTGGCAGCCCTGTAATCTGACAGTGAGACAGTGATGATGAAGCGTGTAGGTCTGGTTGGTTGGCGTGGCATGGTGGGGTCGGTCCTGATGCAGCGGATGCGTGAGGAGAATGATTTCGCCCTGATCGAGCCGGTGTTCTTCACCACCTCGAATCCCGGCGGCAAGGCGCCGGAGTTCGCGGTTGGAGCGCCGCCGCTCAAGGATGCAAAGAACATCGATGAACTGAAGAAGCTGGACATCATCATCAGCTGCCAGGGCGGCGACTACACCAACGAGGTATTCCCCAAACTGCGTGAAGGCGGCTGGAAGGGCCACTGGATCGATGCGGCCTCCAGTCTGCGCATGAAGGACGACTGCGTGATCATTCTCGATCCGGTGAATCTCGATGTGATCCAGGACAGCCTGGTCAGAGGCGGGCGCAACTGGATCGGCGGCAACTGCACCGTGAGCCTGATGATGATGGCTCTGGGCGGCCTGTTCAAGGCGGGGCTGATCGAATGGATGACGTCGATGACGTATCAGGCGGCATCCGGCGCCGGTGCGCAGAACATGCGCGAACTGCTGACGCAAATGGGCGAGACGCATCGCGTGGTGAAGAATCTGCTCGACGATCCGGCCTCGGCGATTCTCGACATCGATCGTGAGGTTGCCGGCATCCTGCGTGACGAGAGCTTTCCCACGGCCAACTTCGGCGTGCCGCTGGCCGGTTCGCTGATCCCCTGGATCGACAAGGATCTTGGCAACGGCCAGAGCCGCGAGGAATGGAAGGGACAGGCCGAGACCAACAAGATTCTCGGGCGCACCGCTGCGCCCATTCCGGTCGATGGTCTCTGCGTGCGCATTGGTGCCATGCGCTGCCATTCCCAGGCGCTGACCATCAAATTGACAAGGGATGTGCCGCTGGACGAGATCAACGGCATCTTGGCGGCGCACAACGATTGGGTTAAGGTAATACCCAATCAGCGCGAAGTCACCCTGAAGGAACTGACGCCGACAGCCGTTACCGGAACCTTGAGCGTTCCGGTGGGACGTCTGCGCAAACTCAGCATGGGGCCGCAGTATCTATCGGCTTTTACCGTCGGTGACCAGCTGCTTTGGGGCGCTGCGGAGCCTTTGCGGCGCATGTTGCGCCTTCTGTTGCATTGATGCCGCGTATCGCATGCGACCAGAATGTAATGGGAAGGTTGAGCTTGCATCGCTAACCTCATGATGTTATTTTGATAACATGACAAAATTGCCGTCGGGAGTCACAGTGCCCAATACTGACAAGCGAAATCGTTTCAAGGCCACCGTTTTGGCGGCAGCCATTGCTGTCCTGCCCCTGGCGACACACGCTGCCGGCCTGGGCAAGATTACCGTGCTCTCCGCGATGGGGCAGCCCCTCAAGGCTGAGCTAGAGGTTACGGCGACCCGCGATGAAGCGCCCTCGCTGATTGCAAAGGTGGCTGCTGCCGATTCTTTCCGCCAGGCAGGAATCGAATATGCCCCCGCATTGGCCACGCTGCGTTTTTCCCGTGACATCAAGGAACGAGGTGGCCGTCGTTACCTCGAGGTAACGACAGACCGCCCCCTGAATGAGCCCTTCATCGACATGCTGGTCGAATTGAGCTGGGCTTCGGGCAGGCTGGTGCGCGAGTACACCTTCCTGCTTGATCCTCCCGACTTGGCGACCAAGATGGCTCCGGTGCCGGTTTCAGCACCGGAAGTCAAGTCCGAGCCTGCAGTGGCCAGACCCGCCGAGAAACCCGTAGCGGTGATGCCAGCCGAAGCGCGCCCGGTGATTGACAGTCGTCCGCCGGCGTCTAAGCCCATGGCCGAGAAGGCGGCGGCAAAACAGGTCGCCGGCAGTTCGCGCACGGTAGTTTCAGGTGACACTCTGGGCAAGATCGCGGCGCAGACCAAGCCTGAGGGGGTCAGTCTCGATCAGATGCTGGTGTCCCTGTTTCGCAACAACAAGGAGGCGTTTGATGGCGGCAACATGAATCGCCTCAAGGCCGGCAAGATCCTTTCGATTCCCGATGCCGACGCGGTGAGTGCGGTTTCCGCGGGCGAGGCACGCAAGGAAATTGTTGCCCAAGCGGCGGATTTCAACGCCTATCGCAAGCGCCTGGCCTCTGCTGCTGCGGCTGAGCCGGCCAGGGATCAGGGTGCCAGGCAGTCGGTCACTGGCAAGATCGCTCCCAAGGTTGAAGACAAGGTGCCCGCGGCCGCGGGCAAGGATAAGTTGGAAGTCTCGCGAACAGAAGCGGCGAAGGATGCCAAGGGCAAGCCTTTGCAGGGCCGCATCGCAACGCTTGAAGAGGATCTGGTTGCACGCGACAGGGCGCTCAAGGAGGCGAGTGGTCGCATCGCCGATCTCGAAAAGAATCTCAATGATCTGAAGAAACTCGCCGAGTTGAAGAGTCAGGCCGGTACTGACCTGCAAAAGCAGGCTCAGGCGACCAAGCCTGCTGCTATAGAAGCCAAGAAACCGGATGTTCCCGCACCTGCGCCGGCCGCGAAGCCGGTTGAGGCGCCCAAGGCAGCAGAACCGGTGAAGCCGGCCGAGGTAGCCAAGGCCCCTGTGGCAGCTGAGCCGCCAAAAGCGGCCGAGGCCGCCAAACCAGTTGAAGCACCCAAGCCTGCCGATGTGGCCGCTGCGCCCAAACCGGCGGACGGAGAAAAGCCGGCCGAGGCGCCCAAACCGCCTGCGCCGAAGAAGAAAATCGCTCCTCCGCCTCCGCCCGAGCCTGAGTCTGACTTTATCGAGGAAAACGGACCACTCGTATTTGGTGGCGGCGCAGTGCTGGCCCTTCTGTTCGGCTGGCTGGGAATTTCGGCGATGCGCAAGAAACGCGCGGCTGCTGCTGAAGCCAACGCCACCATTGCCGAGACCGACCTTTCGACGCATTCCGTGTTCAGCACGACAACGATAGCGCCTCCTCCGGGCGAGCAGGAGCCGAGCCAGTTCAGTTCGACCGGCATGGGTATGGCGGCGCATCAGGAAACCGTTGATCCCGTGGTTGAGGCAGACACTTTCCTTGCATTTGGCCGCGACGCGCAGGCAGAAGAAATTCTTCTGGAAGCTCTGAAGGCGGATCCGCAGCGGCAGGCGATTCATCTGAAACTGCTCGACATCTATGCCGCGCGCAAGAACGTTTCCCAGTTTGAATCTGTGGCAAAGGACCTGCATGTCCTGACAGACGGCACCGGTGCCGGTTGGGAGAAGGCCGCAGCCTTGGGCGCGGCGATTGACCCCGCGAACCCCCTCTATGCGTCAATGCCATCCGAGGCCGCGACTGCTGCCCCTGCCGCGGACATGGATGCGACGATGATCGTCCACGCCGCCGCGGTGGCCGAGCAGCCGGCCACGCAGGCAGCGGCCGCGGCTCCCGCAGCGACCGAGGCGGTAGCCCTGGATTTTGATCTGGATATTGGTACCGCCGAGGCGGCAGGCTCCGCTGAGACGGCGCCGGCGGCCGATTCTGATGTAGCGGCGATCGATTTTGATCTCGATCTGGGCGCACCGGAGGCCGAGCAAACCTCTGCATCCGCTGCCAAGGAGGAGGTCAAGAGCGAAGCGGCAGGACTTGATATCAGTTTCGATATGCCAACAATGGAGTCGACACCTCCGGCAATCGATTTCCCGCTTGCGGCGGAGACGCCTGCCGCAGCGCCTGAGGCACCGGCGGCGCCGGCACTGCAAGCCGTTGCGGCGGCCGATTCCGGCGGTATCGATTTCGAGTTCGACTTGGGCACTCCCGTTCCGGCGGTCCCCGAACCCTCGCCCGAAGTGTCTCTGGAACTTCCTGAACTGGCAGCCACGCCGGCGCTGACTGCGACGGCGCTGGATCTCGGTGGAATCAGCCTGGAACTGGACGCGCCGGCAGGCGCTGCAAGCGCCGGCGCTGACGCTTCCGGCGGTGAGAAGCCAGACAATCCGGAAGTGGCGACCAAGATGGAACTGGCGACGGCCTATGAGGAAATGGGTGATCGCGACGGCGCCAGAGAACTGTATCAGGAGGCCTTGGCCGAAGGCGGTTCGGGCCAGCAGAAGGCGGCGCGCGCCAAGCTTGACAGCCTCGGCTGATCAAACCTGCTCTCCCGGCGCCCAGCGCCGGGAGACGTTGTTGCCGTGAAACGCCCGCACCCCGCAAGTCTGATTCTGCTTGGATTGGCCGCACTGTTTGCGGCCTCATCCCGCGACGGAATCAGTTTGCTCCTTGGCACCCTGGGGCTGGTGACAACGTCGCTGATCGCAGCGACATCCCATTTGCGTTTATTGTTGCGCCGCAGCCGCTGGTTGCTGCTCACCATGTTGGTGATGTTCGGCTGGTTTACGCCGGGAACCCCTCTATCGATGCTCCCCGGGTCGAGTCAGGAAGGACTTCAACTCGCGATGGACAACCTTGCACGGCTTCTCATCGCACTCTCCATCGTAGCGCTGTTGCTGAGAGCATTGCCGGCCGCCGAACTGGTTGCTGGAATTCGCTCATTGCTGTCACCACTTGCGT
>JAPLRA010000489.1 GCA_026399445.1 Sulfuritalea sp. | reverse complement strand
TCCAATGAAATCCAAAAGAACATCATCTCGCAGATGATCCTGGGACTCTGACCATGAACGTCAATTACACCGAAGAACAACTCGCGCTTCAGGACACCCTGCGTCGTTTCATCGCGAAGGACTACCCATTCGAGCACCGCCGTGCGCTGGCGAAATCGGCCGACGGCTTCGATCGCGCCGCATGGAAAACCTTTGCCGATTTCGGCATCCTCGCCCTGCCCTTTCCTGAAGATTTCGGCGGGCTGAACGGCACAGCGGTCGACACCATGCTTGTCATGGAAATGCACGGCCGCGGCCTCGCGCTGGAGCCCTATGTGCCGACGGTCGTACTTTGCGGCGGCCTGATCCGCGATGCCGGCAGTGCCGCACAAAAGGAAGCTCTGCTGCCGGCAATCGCCGGCAGCGAACTGATGCTGGCGCTGGCCCACCATGAACCCGGCGGCCGCTACGAACTCGATCGCGTCGCCACCGCCGCCACCCCTACCGGCAGCGGATGGCAACTCGACGGCGCCAAAGCCGTGGTGCTGGGTGCGCCTTCTGCAGACAAGTTGATCGTTTCGGCCAGGAACGGCTCCGGAATTTCGCTCTTCCTGGTTGACGCCAAGGCCGCAGGCGTCACGCTGCGCGCCTATCCGACGCAGGACGGCGCCCGTGCCGCCGACATCAAACTGACCAGCGTGGCCGTCGGCGCCGACGCGCTGATCGGCACAGCCGGCAACGCACTGCCGGTCATCGAGCGCGCGCTCGACTACGCCAATGCCGCGCTCTGCGCCGAAGCGGTCGGCATCATGTCGGCCCTGAACGAAGTCACTCTGGAGTACCTCAAGACGCGCAAGCAGTTCGGCGTGCCGATCGGCAATTTCCAGGCACTGCAGCACCGCATGGCCGACATGGTGATCGCCACCGAGCAGGCCCGCTCCATGGCCACGCTCGCGGCGGTGCGCGCCGACTCGAGCGATGCCGCCGAACGCAGCCGAGCGGTAGCCGCCGCCAAGGCCTACGTGTCGCAATCGGCACGCCTGGTCGGGCAGCAGGCGGTGCAGTTGCACGGCGGCATGGGCGTCGTCGATGAACTCAACGTCAGCCATTACTTCAAGCGCCTGACCATGATCGGCCTGACCTTCGGTGATGTGGATTTCCATCTCGGCCGCTTCAGCGACACCCTGCTTGCCGCATGACCAGCGCGATCATCAATCGCCGCGATCTCGAATTCCAACTGTTCGAGGTTCTGAATGTCGAGGAACTGACCGCCCGTCCGCGCTACGCAGAGCACAGCAAGGAAACCTTCCTCGCCGTGCTTGATACGGCGGAAGCAATGGCGACGGAGAAGTTCGCGCCGCACAACCACAAGGCCGACGAACACGAGCCGACCTTCGACGGCGAACGCGTGAGCATGATCCCCGAAGTCAGGGAAGCACTGAAGGCCTTCTGCGACGCCGGCTTCATTGCCGCCGCGCACGACTTCGAGCGCGGTGGCATGCAGTTGCCGGTGGTCATGACCCAGGCCAGCTTCTCGCTGTTCAAGAGCGCCAACGTCGGCACCGCGGCCTATCCCTTCCTCACCATCGGCAACGCCAATGTCATCCACCGCTTCGGCAACGAGGCGCAGCACAGGAAGTATCTCGAACCTCTGCTCGCCGGGCGCTTCTTCGGCACCATGGCGCTGACCGAGCCGCAGGCCGGGTCGAGCCTGTCCGACATCACCACCAGCGCCACACCGAATGCCGACGGAACCTACTCGCTCTCCGGCAGCAAGATTTTCATTTCCGCCGGCGACCACGATCTGTCAGAAAACATCATTCACCTGGTGCTGGCAAAAATCCCCGGCGGTCCGCCCGGCGTAAAGGGCATCTCGCTGTTCATCGTGCCCAAGTTCCGCGTCAATGACGACGGCACGCTGGGCCAGCGCAACGACGTGACGCTGACCGGGCTGATCCACAAGATGGGCTATCGCGGCACCACCTCGACCATGCTGGCCTTCGGCGAAAAGGGACAGTGTCACGGCGAGCTGGTGGGCGAGGCGCACAAGGGCCTGTCCTACATGTTCCACATGATGAGCGAGGCGCGCATCGGCGTCGGCATGGGTGCCGTGATGCTGGGCTATCGCGGCTACCTCG
>JAPLRA010000448.1 GCA_026399445.1 Sulfuritalea sp. | reverse complement strand
ACTGGTCGCCGGTATCCACGCCGGCTTGGCCTACAACACCTTCCCGCTCATGAACGGAGACTTCGTCCCGCCCGAGATCTTCATGGTCGAGCCGTTGTGGCTGAACTTCTTCACCAACATGGCGACCGTGCAGTTTGACCATCGCATGATCGCCTGGGCCTTGATGGGGCTGATTCCGTGGTTCTCATGGCGCATCTGGAACGAAACGCCGGGCGCGCGGTCTGTCGCCTTGCTGCTGATGTTATGGCTGGCGGTGCAGGTGACTCTTGGCATCGCCACGCTACTGCTACAGGTCCCGGTGGCTCTCGCTGCCACGCATCAGGCCGGGGCGATGGTGCTGTTCGGCCTGCTGATCTGGGCCAATCACGCCATTCGGCGGGCGTGATTCATTCGTAGCGGACTTCGATCACATCGAGTTCGCGCAAACCGCCGGGGCTGTCGAAGCGCACCGTATCGCCTTCGCGCGCTTTCATGAGCGCGCGCGCCAGCGGCGAAATCCAGCTGATGCGGCCCTCCTGTGCATTCGCTTCGTCGATGCCGACGATCTGGTAAGTCGCTTCGGCACCATCGGCGTCGCAGACCGTGACGGTGGCGGCGAAAAAAACCTGATCGCAGTTGCGCTGGTCGGCCGGATCGACGATCACCGCCGACTCCAGTCGCTTGGTCAGGAAGCGGATGCGCCGGTCGATTTCGCGCAGGCGCTTCTTGCCGTATATGTAGTCGCCATTTTCCGAGCGGTCGCCATTGCCGGCCGCCCACGACACCACCTTCACGATCTCCGGACGCTCGACCTTGACCAGGTGCTCGAATTCAGCGCGAATCTGCGCATGACCGCGCACCGTCATGTAATTCCTGGTGCCATCCGGCAGTGCGGATTCGGGCGCCTCGTCCTCATCCGAATCGTCTGATTCTTTGACAAAAGCCTTGTTCATGACATGGAAATCAGAGGCAAAGCAAAATGTTAGCATTCCATCCATGACAAGTCCCGCCGCCTCCATTCCTCAACGCCCTCTTTCCACCGTGCTCGTCTACGCGGCGCTGATCGTCTGCGTGGCAATGGGCATCCGCCACACTTTCGGCCTCTTTCTCACGCCGATGAGCATGGAGCACCAGTGGAGCCGCGAAGTATTCTCCTTCGCCCTGGCGCTGCAAAACCTGATGTGGGGCGCGACACAACCCTTCGCCGGCTGGCTGGCCGACCGCTACGGCGCGCGCCGTGTGCTGTGGAGCGCCAGTGTGCTCTACGCGCTCGGCCTGCTCGGCATGGCGTACTCCGCCACCGGTAGCGGGCTTGCCGCCACGGCCGGCCTGATGATCGGCGCCGCGCAAAGCGGCTGCACCTACAGCGTGGTGTTCGCCGCGATGGGCAAGCTGGTGCCCGATGCCAAGCGCGGCTGGGCGATGGGCGTGGTGGCCGCCGCCGGGTCCTTCGGCCAGTTCCTGATGATTCCGGTTGCCTCCGGCCTGATCGGCGGGCTGGGCTGGTTCGGCACGCTGCTGGTATTTGCCGCCAGCGCCTTCCTCATCATCCCGCTGGGCGGCGCGCTGACCAAGGGGCTCGCCGCAGGCGCTTCCGGCCACGGCCAGACGGCACGCGAAGCGCTGGGCGAAGCGATGCGCGAGAAAAGCTTTGTGCTGCTCATCGGCGGCTATTTCGTCTGCGGCTTTCAGGTCGTATTCATCGGCGTGCATTTCCCCACCTACCTGATCGACAAGGGCATGGGCGCCGAAGTCGGCATGACGGCGCTGGCACTGATCGGGCTGTTCAATGTGTTCGGCAGCTACACCGCCGGCCATCTGGGCGGTCGCTGGCCCAAGCGACATGTGCTGGCCGGCATCTACGCCGCGCGCAGCGTGGTCATCTGGGGCATCTGCATTCTGCTGGGCGTGCTCTCGGCCCTGATCCACCTGCCGATCGACGAGCGCAGCCTAGAGGCGCGACGGTTGGCCACGGCCGCCTGACCCCTGTTTTCGTGCTGTTTTTTGCTTTGACCCTGGGTTTTCACCTTACGCTCGCTTCACCGTCGGCCGAGTATTTGGCATCTATCACACCGACCATCGGCTATCATTGCCCCATTGGACACTGCCCTGAAAAGCCATGAAGCCATCTGACGCACTGAGTTCTCATCGCGAAGATATTCGTCGCGTGGTTGAACAGAACCGTACCCGCAACCCACGGGTCTTTGGTTCCGTATTGCGTGGCCTAGACAGGGAAGGTAGCGATCTTGACCTGCTCGTTGATCCAATTCAGGGAACAACGTTAATGGACATCGCCAGGATTCAGAACCGTCTTCAGAAGCTACTCGGCGTGCCCGTCGATGTACTGACTCCCAAGGCTCTTCCTGAGCGGTTCCGAAGCCAGATCGTGGCAGAAGCAATTCCCGTATGACCGAAAGCGCAAAGCTTCGAGTCGACGACTACCTCGACCACATCCTGCAAGCCATTTTGCGAATTCATCGCTACACCGAAGACTTGACGGAAGTCGCATTTCTGAAAGACGAAAAAACACAGGATGCCGTTATCCGCAATATCGAGATCATCGGCGAGGCGGCGAAAAACGTCGAACGCAGTCACCCGGATTTCGTAAGGCAGCATGACGAAATTTCATGGAGCGACATATACCTGATGCGCAACCGCGTGGCTCATGGATATTTTTCTGTCGACCATGAGATAGTTTGGGCCACGATACAGACCGATCTTCCTGAGTTGGCTGCTCAAATTCGCACCTTGTTGTCCAAGTAAGTCGAATACAACGTTTCACGATGGCTAAGCGGGCTTTATTTCACCGCCCACGGGCGCCTATGACACGGTGTGGGGCATCTGCATTCTGCTGGGCGTGCTCTCGGCCCTGATCCACCTGCCGATCGACGAACGCAGCCTCGAAGCGCGGCGGTTGGCCACGGCGGCCTGATTTCTGCGGCGGAATCGGGTCTGAACCGGCCCGTTGTGGGGCTATTTCGTCGTTTCCCGCGCCAAAAAACGGGATAAATTGTCGGCACGAGTTCCATCATGCGTGCCGACATCGGAACCAGCCAAATGACTGATCCCAAGAAACCAGCGCCAATCTATGTGACGCAACCCCTGTTGCCGCCACTGGAGGAGTTCATCCCCTATCTGGAGCAAATCTGGGAAAACAAATGGCTGACCAACAGCGGTCCGTTTCACGCGCAATTCGAGCAGGCGCTGTGCGACTACCTGAACGTCAAGCATCTGGCCCTGTTCACCAACGGCACCCTCGCGCTTGTTACCGCGCTCCAGGCCTTGCGCATCACGGGTGAGGTCATTACCACGCCCTATTCCTTCGTTGCGACTGCTCACTCCCTGTTGTGGAACGGCATCAAGCCGGTGTTCGTGGATATCGACCCGGTCACGCTCAATCTCGACCCGGCCCGGATCGAAGCCGCCATCACGCCGCAAACCACGGCCATCCTGCCGGTGCACTGCTACGGACATCCCTGCGACGTGGAGCGCATCCAGAAGATCGCCGACAACTATGGTTTGAAGGTGATCTACGATGCCGCCCATGCCTTTGGTGTGCAAGGCCAAGACGGCAGCCTGCCCATGCATGGCGATCTGTCGGTACTGAGTTTCCACGCCACCAAGGTCTTCAACACGTTCGAGGGCGGGGCCATCGTCTGTCCGGATGCCAAGACCAAAAGACATGTCGATCATTTGAAGAACTTCGGCTTTGTCGATGAAGTCACCGTGGTTGCTCCCGGCATCAACGGCAAGATGAGCGAGATCAACGCTGCATTCGGCCTCCTCCAACTCAAAGGCATCGACGCGGCGATACAAAAGCGCAAAGTCATCGATGCCCGCTATAGGGAAGCACTTGCCGGAGTCAAGGGAATCCATTGCCTGTCTGGCGCAGGTGAGAAAGTCGCCAACTACGCCTACTTCCCGATCCTGGTGCAACCGGAGTACCCGCTGAGCCGTGATGCGCTGTATCAGCTGATGCAGGACCACGGCATTTATGCGCGGCGATACTTCTATCCCTTGATCAGTGACTTCCCCATGTACCGGGGCATGCCCTCCGCCGCGCATGCAAACCTGCCGGTGGCGAAGAAAATGGCGGAGCAGGTGATTTGTTTGCCGATTTACCCCGCGCTATCCGGCGAACAAGTTGATTTCATAGCTGCACTCATCGCATCCTGAATTGGCAATGAAAAGCCTTGCGGTCATGCAGCCCTACTTCTTTCCCTACATTGGCTATTTCCAGCTGATCGGAGCGGTAGATTTGTTCATCGTGTACGACAACATCAAGTACACGAAGAAGGGCTGGATCAACCGCAATCGAATGTTGCAAAACGGAAAGGACGTGATGTTTTCGCTACCGCTGAAGAGCGATTCGGACGCTCTGGATATCTGCGAACGGGAACTTGCGGCGGACTTCAAACGCGATAAGTTACTCAACCAATTCAAGGAGGCTTACCGACGTGCGCCACATTTTGACCGGACGTTTTCCCTGATCGAGGAGATCGTGCGCCATGCAGACACGAACCTGTTCCGTTTTCTGCACCACTCCATCGTCAAGACCTGCCAACACCTCGAAATCGGCACAGAGATCAGGATATCTTCGGAAATCGCCATCGACCACTCCCTAAAGAGTCAGGCGAAGGTCCTCGCGCTGTGCGCGGCGGCAGGCACGGACACTTACATCAATGCCATCGGCGGACTAGATCTCTACGACCGTGATGGTTTCCGGGCACAGGGCATTCAGCTCAAGTTCATCAGCTCGAAACCGTTTGAATACGCGCAGTTCGGCGCGACCTTCGCGCCCTGGCTTTCCATTGTGGACGTGATGATGTTCAATGCGCCGGAGCAAATCGGCGTAGCGATTCGAGAGGGCTATGAACTGGTCTGAGGGAAAAAAATGAGCCATACGTTGGACAAGCACGTCGCCGCCTATCAGGGTGACAACCTGTATGACTTCGACAACGAAATCCTGCTGACCTGGTATCCGCAGCGCGTTGCGTTCAACAGCGCGGGAGCCCGTGCCCTGCTGGAGCTCGGCTTGGGCCATGGCTTCGCGACAGATTTCTTTTCTAGGCACTTCGACCGACATGTCGTGCTCGAGGGCTCGCCCGCGGTGATCGGAAATTTCGGTGCAAAGTTCCCCGGCTGCACGGCGCAGGTGATCGAAAGCTTTTTCGAGAAATTCGACACTGAAGAGCGATTTGATGTGATCGTCATCGGGTTCATACTCGAGCACGTCGATGAGCCGCTGGGTATCATCGAGCGCTACCGGAAATTCCTTTCCCCGGGCGGGAAGATGTTCCTCGCCGTGCCCAACGCAGAGGTCTTGAACCGGAGGCTGGGCCACTTGGCGGGAATGCTCGACGACATGGAGGCTCTGTCGGAGAACGACCACCTGCTGGGACACAAGCGTTACTACACGGTGCGCAGCCTCGCGGCCGAAATCGACCGCGCCGGCTGCCGGATCGATCGGATGGAGGGAATTTACCTGAAGCCGTTCACGACCAACCAGATGATGTCCCTGAAACTCGACGCCAAGGTGATTCTGGCGTTGTGCGAAGTGGGGATTGCCTATCCGGAACTTTGCTGCGGCCTCCTCGCTCAGATATCCGCCCGATGACCGCCCCCTGTTCGAACACCAACCGAAGCCCCAGATCGGCGTCGCCATGCGCATAGTGATCGTCGGCGGCGCATCTTCCCTGGCCCGGACGCTGAAGCCGATTCTCGCCGAATTCGCGGAGGTAATCACCGCCGGCCGCCGGGGCTGCGACATCCACCTGGACTTGGCCGCGCCCGTCGAGCTGATGGCGCTGCCGCAGGGCATCGACGCCGTCGTCAATGCCGCCGCGCGATTCGGCGGGGACAGTTTCGTCGACATGGTCGAGGCGGAAAGCGTGAATGTCCTCGGCGTATTGAAGCTCTGCCACTCCTGCTCCAACGCGCGAGTCGGGCATCTGGTGCAGATATCGAGCATCTTCACCCGCCTCGACTCGACATCACCCTTTTATGGTGTCTATTCCTCCTCAAAAAGGCATGGCGACGAACTGGCGCAACTGTTCAGCGCCCGCTTCGGCCTGCCGCTGACCGTACTCAGGCCTTCGCGGTTCTATGGGGTTGGCGAGGCCGGGCGCAAGCACCATCCACTGCTGTCCGCCATCATCGACAAGGCGGAGAAGGGCGAAGACATCTTCATCCACGGTGCCAACGACGCCCTGCGCAACTTTCTCCACGTCGAGGATCTCGCCGAAATCGTCGGCCGGGTGATCCAGCGCAAGATCGAAGGCACGTACAACTGCATGAACGTCGAGAACGTGCGTTATTCGGAAATCGCCGACGCCGCGATCGAGGCGTTCGGCGGCCGGAGCACGGTGAGTTTCCTGAAGGACCGGCCGGACATACCCGACAGCGTCTTCCCGCGGGACGACACGCTGTATCGCCTGATCGACTATC
>JAPLRA010000484.1 GCA_026399445.1 Sulfuritalea sp. | reverse complement strand
CTTCAAGAGTATTGCTCATTCGTCGGGCAACCGTGTCATCAGGGCTTCAAGGCGTTCGCGGGTGATGTCGATCTTCTGCGCCAGCGCGGCCTTTTCGGTTTCCAGGCCCGTCACGTGGGCACGCAGCGCCTGATTCTCGGTGCGCAGGCTGGCGCATACGGCCAATATCTGGTCGACCTTGCGCTCAAGGGGATCGAGGGAAACACTCATGACCGCAAGTTTCCGGTAAAAGTGTAATCAGGTCAAGCAACAAGCCAGCAAACTGAATGTGCTTTATGTCCCCGTGCTTTGCCGGGGACGGTATCCCCTGGTGGGATGGCAGCCGCCGGCTTGCGCCGCGCACTGGTGATCAAGCTGCGCCACCATGGCGACGTCCTGCTCGCCTCGCCCGTGATTTCGATGATCAAGCGCCTTGCCCCGCAGTGCGAGGTGGATGCGCTGGTTTATGCTGATACCGCGCCGATGCTGGAGGGCCATCCTGCGTTGGCGCAGCTGCATCTGATCGACCGCGGCTGGAAGCGACAAGGCGTATGGACGCAGGCTGCTGCTGAATGGAAACTGATTTCCGAATTGCGGGCGCGGCACTACGATCTTGTCGTGCATCTGTCGGTGCATACGCGCGGCGCCTGGCTGGTCCGACTGTTGCGGCCGAACTGGTCTGTTGCGCCTCGATTCCGCGACGGCTTCTGGGCGAACAGCTTCACCCACCTCTACCCGGCGCAGTCGCATGGAGATCGCCACACGGTGGACACCAATCTCGACAGCTTGCGTGCGCTTGGGTTTGAACCAACGCCGGCGGACATGCGCGTGACCATGGCGCCGGGCGCAAAGGCCGAAGCTCGCGTGGCGGAATTGCTGGTGCAGCACGGTTTGGCGCAGGGTGGTTTTGTCCATATCCATCCCGCATCGCGCTGGACATTCAAGTGCTGGCCGGCGGATCGAGTGGCGGCCTTGTGCGATGCGCTGGCGGCGAAGGGCTGGCCGATCGTGCTGACCTCGGCGCCGGATGCGAACGAGAAAGCGCTGATTGCTGACGTGCGGGCGGCGCGCGACAAATTTGCCGCATCGCCCACGGAAACTCTTGACTTGTCCGGCGAGCTTTCGCTCAAGGAGCTTGCCGCACTGACAGCGCAGGCGAAACTCTTCGTCGGCGTCGATTCGGCACCGATGCATATCGCCGCAGCGATGGGCACGCCGGTGGTCGCCATCTTCGGCCCCTCGGGTGATCGCGAATGGGGGCCGTGGGACCCACTCAACCGCGGCCATCGCGTTGTCGCCTCCAACACGCATCCCTGCCGTCCCTGCGGCATGGCAGGCTGCAACGACAGCAAGGTGAGCGACTGCCTGACCACGTTGCCGGTGGCACAGGTGCTTGTTGCCTGCGAGGAGCTGCTGGCGTGAAGCTCGCCATCGTTCGTCAGAAATACACTCCCTTCGGCGGCGCCGAACGCTTCATTGAGCGCGCTCTGGCGGCGCTGAGGGCAAAGAATGTCGATGTCTCGATCATTGCCCGTGAATGGCAGGGCGACCTGCAGGGCGTGCGCATCGATCCTTTCTTCCTCGGCCGTACCTGGCGCGATGCAGGATTCGCCCGCGGTGTGCAGCGGCTGATGGCGCAGAAGCGCTTCGACCTGGTGCAAAGCCACGAGCGCATTCCCGGCTGCGATATCTACCGCGCCGGAGACGGGGTTCACGCCACCTGGCTGGACCTGCGCAACAAGCCGTTCGACAGGCTGGCGCCGTGGCACCGCTATACGCTGGCGGCTGAAGCCGAGATGTTTCGCCATCCCGGATTGCGCGCCGTGATCTGCAATTCGCGCATGGTGAAGGACGACATCGCGCGCCGTTTCGGCGTCCCTGACGAAAAGTTGCAGGTGATTTGCAGCGGTGTCGACCTCGACGCCTTTCATCCGCGCCTGCGCGAGGAGCACGGGTTCGCCCTGCGACAAAAAATCGGCGTTGGCGAGACGGCGCCGGTGATCCTTTTCGTCGGTTCGGGTTACGAGCGCAAGGGCCTGCCGACCCTGCTCCATGCTCTGTCGCTGATGTCGCGCAGCGACGCGCGGCTCTGGGTGATCGGCCGCGACAAGCACGAGTCGCTGATGCGCAAGCTGGCCCAGACGCTGGGCGTCGATGATCGCGTGTTGTTCCTCAGCGCGCAGGCCGATGTCAAGCCCTTCTACGGCGCGGCTGACGTGTTCG
>JAPLRA010000246.1 GCA_026399445.1 Sulfuritalea sp. | reverse complement strand
GGAAACCGGTGGTGTTCCAGCGATTCACCGTGACGCCGTCAGCGTTCTTCTCGATGAGGTTGGCGTCGCGGTCCTTCTTCATGTGGGTGGTGATGCGGGTGATCGCCTCGTCCCACGATATGCGCTTCCACTCGTTACTGCCGGCCTCGCGCACTTCCGGGAACTTGATCCGGTTGGTGCTCTTGACCATGTCGAGCAGGCCGGCGCCCTTGGCGCACAGCGTGCCGCGATTCACGGGATTGTCCGGATCGCCCTCGATGTGGATGATGTCCGCTTTCGAATTCTTGGACTTGTCGCCCGTGGTGTAGATCAGGACCCCGCAGCTCACCGAGCAGTAGGGACACATATTGCGGGTTTCCGTGGCGCGGGCGAGCTTGTAGCTGCGCACCTCCGCCAGGGCTGAGGTGGGTGAGAATCCCATCAGCGCGATGGAAGACCCGCTCAGACCGGCGCCGCAGACCTTGAAGAACTGCCGTCGTGTGACTTGCACTATCGATCTCCTCCAAAAAACAGGAACCCGGAGCGGCTACCCCGGGTTTGATCCACGTTATTCGTAGATTCTTGAGATCTATAGTACGCCGAATTTTGTTCCCGGATTGTCGCGGTGCAGCACCGCACACAAGGCGGGATGACGCGGTTCAGCCGCCGGCAGGCGCGAAGTGTTTTTCGATTTCCGCTGCCGGAATGTAGCCGCCGACGCGCTCGCCACCGGTGAAGAAGATCGCCGGCGTGCCATTGATGCGCAGTTTGCGGCCAAGCTGGGCTGATTTGTCGAGGCCGCTGATGTCGCACTTGGCTGGAACGGCAGGCAAGGCCTTGCCTGCCGTCATCCATTCCGTCCACACTTTCGACTTGTCCGGCGCGCACCAGATCGCCTTTGACTTTTCGTAGGAATCATCGCCCAGCACCGGATAAAGGAAGGTGTAGACCGTCACGTCCTTCAAGGTCAGGATGTCTTTCGCGAGTTTCTTGCAATAGCCGCAGTTGGGGTCTTCGAAGGTCACCATGACGTTCTTCCCGGAACCGCGAACCTGCTTCACCGCCAGTTCGAGCGGCAGGGCATTGAACTGGCGCTCCGCCGTGAGGTTCTTGCCCGTTTTCACTTCCAGCAGGTTGCCGAAGATCAGGTAGGCGCCCTTGTCGTCGGCATAGACGATCTGGCCATCCACCGTAACCTCCCAGATCCCGGCCATGGGTGACCTGACGATCTTTTCGATCTTGCCCAGCTTGGCCTCCACGGTTTTCTTTACATCGGCCTCATCGGCGACGGCAGCGAGGGACACACAGGCCAGGGCGGCGGCAAGCAGGGGTAGTTTCATGAAGTCTCCAGGAAAAATCAGGACGCCAGCGATTTATGACGCTAGCGCGTAGCGAACCAGCAAGTTCTTTACGACCGGCAAAGTGTTGGTGAGGTTCAATCCAAAATTGCGCAGACGCAGCAATGAGCTTGCGGCAGGGCCAAAAAGGTCGTGCAGACTATCAGTCACTGTCTGCAAAGTCACTACTTCCTCCTTGCGCGCCCGCTCGTAGCTTCGCAGCAGTGCCAGATCGCCGCAATCCACATGGTTCGGTTTGTCGCACAGAACGGAGGCCAGAACCTGCGCGTCCTGAAAGCCGAGGTTGATGCCATGACCGGAAAGCGGATGGATGGTATGCGCTGCATCACCGATCAATGCCAGTCGCGGCGCTACTGTTTTTGGCGCCCGCATCAGGCGCAGCGGGAAGCCCGTCGCCGCAGTAATCAATTCCAGCGCGCCGAAGCGCTGATTGCCAGCCGCGGCCACCAGGGCGCACAGCGCGGCCGGATCCAGCGCCAGCAACTCGCGGCCACGGTCTTCCGGGGCGGACCACACCATCGAGATTCGGTTGCCGGGAAGCGGCAGCCAGGCGAGCACGCCGTCCGGGCGGAACCACTGAATAGCCGTGCCGTGATGCGGCAGTTCGGTGGCGAAGTTGGCCACCACGCCCAGTTGGTCGTAGGGGTCGAAGCGCACGTCGACGCCGGCCGCCGAGCGTGTCCAGGAGTCGGCGCCGTCAGCCGCCACGATCAGTCGCGCTACCAGCGTACGGCCGTCGTCGAGCGTCAAGCGGGCCGCATCGGCTTCAAACGACAGTGCTTGCGGGCGCGCCGGGCACAGCAGGCTCAGATTGCCCTGGCGCTTGACCGTCTCCCACAACTCGCGCTGCATCAGCGACGATTCCAGTATCCAGGCCAGTTCGGACACGCCGCTGCCATAGGCCGTGAAATCCAGCCGGCCACCGGCGTCACCGTGAATCTCCATGGCGCGCACCGCCTCCATGCGCGTCGCGTCCATGTGGCTCCATGCGCCCACGGCACCGAGAAAGCGCGCGTTGGCAGGGCTGATCGCGTAAACGCGCGCATCCCATCCTTCGGGGAAGCCTGGCGCCTTGCCCTCGACCAATGCCACCGACAAGGCCGAGCGCCGCAAAGCCGCCGCCAGGGCCAAGCCGGCCAAGCCACCCCCTACAATCACGACATCGATGTTCATGGTTCAATTGTCGCTTACAGGGGCTTACCTTGACAAGGCAAGCGTGCGGCGGGGATAATTCCGCCCCTTTGCGGTGATGTAGCTCAGTCGGTTAGAGCATCGGATTCATAATCCGGGGGTCGGTGGTTCAAGTCCACTCATCACCACCAGTAATACCAAGCCCCCGGCGGTTTTTCGGCCTCCGGGGGCTTTCCTTTTGGCGCGCTGGCGGGACACTCCCGATCGGCAGCCAGCGAGAAGCCCCTTTCCCCAAATTGATGCCGCCCATCAAATCAGGAGCCGATTGGCCGAGGCGGCGGGGCCTGTCACCGGGTTGAAATGGGCTCGCAGAACCCCGACTCATGCTGGTAATCTAGCGCCTGCCCCTTTTCGACCCATGACAGCAGATTTCCATCATGACCCCGAGCCAGATCGTCAAATTTCTTGACCAGCACGTCATTGGCCAGGATGAAGCCAAGCGCCAACTGGCTGTCGCCGTCTATACCCATTACAAGAAGATTGAACTCGCTGTGCCCGGCGAGGTGGAAATCGTCAAGAGCAATGTCCTTCTGGTCGGCCCGACCGGCACCGGCAAGACCTTGCTGTGCGAGACGCTCTCCCGGGTGCTCGAGGTGCCCTTCGTCACGGCGAATGCCACCTCGCTGGCGCAGAGCGAATACGTCAATGAAGAAATCGAGGCGATCCTGCAGCGGCTTATCGACAAGGCCGAGGGCGATATCGGGCGTGCCCAGCGCGGCATCGTATTCATCGACGAGATCGACAAGCTGAAAGCCATCAGCAGCCAGAGCGGCCAGGCGCGCGGGACTTCCGGCGAAGGCGTTCAGCACGCATTGTTGAAGATCATGGAGGGCGTGCCGGTCAAGATCAAGGACACGCGCTACATCGACACGACGCAGATTCTTTTCATCTGCGGCGGAGCGTTTGTCGGGCTTGACGATATCCTCTCCAAGACCCGCTCCTTTGGTTTCATCTCCACGTCGGAGGAAGATAACCAGAAACTGCTCGATCGCCTCAACGCACGCGTCAAGCCGACCGACCTGTTCGAGTACGGGTTGATCCAGGAATTTGCAGGTCGCCTGCCGATCGTTGCGTCCCTGAAGCCGCTCTCACGCGAGATGATGGTCAGGATCATGACCGAACCAAAGAACTCGATCTACGGTCAGTACTGCCAGATTCTGCAGAACACCGGGGTGGAACTGATCATCGATCCGCAGGTGTTCGAGCAAATCGCCGATCTCGCGATGGAATACAGGGTTGGTGCGCGCAGTCTGCGCGGGATTTTCGAGGAAATGCTGACGCCGGTAATCTACCTGGTGCCCGACCACCCCGAGGTGCGGCAGGTCAAAATCGCCTCCTTGTTCGAAAACGCCCGATTCATCGGAACCCGTTCTCCGCCTGTTGCTTGAGTGGTCACCGCGGCTCGTCGTTGCGGATCGGGCCGCCAGTCGGCGCGCCGCTTGGCGATGGTGAAAGAGGCGGCGGCGGCGTAAAGTCGGGAGGTGCTTTTGCCCCGGCTAGGCGTCGCGATTCTGCCGGCGACGGTCCAGCCACCAGGCGAGCACTGGCAGCACGATGAAGGACCCCGGCAGGACCATCACCACCAGATAAGGAGAAAGGTGCGCCAGAGCCCGCACCTGACCCCGCAGGTCGGCTCGCTCGGCTGAGGTCCATCGCTCGCCGTTGCGGGGTTTCATCAGCAGCGGCATGAGGCCGCGCACCTTGACCATTTCACCGAGCAGTTGCTTGCGCTCGCGGTTCTGCGCGGCAAGTATCTTCTGCATCAGGCTGGGCGAAATGCGCATTCCGGTTGCAACGGCAACCTGGCGAGTGACTTCCTTGACTTCGCCGCGCGGTCGAAACTGAGTCATGGGGGGCTAGCGCAAGCTCGCGCCGGCGACAGCCGATGTTGCGTCAATGTTGCGTCAACAACGAATCGGGATGATGTCAATTAAGGATCAGGCCGGCAGTCGGCGCTCAAGAAGATCACTCAACTTGCGCCATGCCTGCCAACCCACAAAGGCGCGGCGCGCCCAGCGCCAGGCAGCTTTCGGCCGAATCACCAGCACCGCGACCGCGGCGGCAACGACTATCTGCGGGTTGCGCCGCATCCAGCGGACGCCTTCAACGGCATAGTCTGCGCCGGCGAACGCGGGAGCAAGCCCTGCCGCGTGACGAGCAAAGTCGGTACGCAAAGCTTCGCCCGCGATTTGGAGCCGCTGTTTCTTGAGGGCAAGTTCGAGCGTAGTGGAGTTCACTGCGACTTTGGGGCGCCACCCTTCGCCAGGACTTCAGTATCCTTGCGAAGCTCGGCCAGGCTGGCGGAAAACAGTTTTGAGCCCGAGCGAGCCAAGCTCATGGCCAGCATCAGGCTGGCAAGGCCGGCGCCAATGAAAAGCGCTGAAAAAACACCGAGGGCCAACAGCCGGTTGCTGTCCCACAGCAGTACGGTAAAAAAGATGGCCAGAAAAATCAGGCCGGCCGAGATGCAGAGAAACGCCGCCCCGCCGTACGCCAGCATGGAAACCAGACGCACCCGCTCCTCGGCGAGTTCGACGCCGAGGAGTTCGAGGCGGTTGTGCAGCAGGGTGACGCCTGTACCGAGCAAGCCCTTCGCCGAAGCGAACAGGCCGCGCTGACCCGACGCTGTGCTTCCTTCGTCACCCATTGCCAGGCTCAGCGACGGCCGATCAGCAGGCCGACGATGAAGCCGAATCCGGCGGCTACGCCGACCGAACGCCAGGGATTGTCATGTACGTAGTCATCGGCGACACGGCCGACCTGCTTGGCCTTGTCCACCACGGCGGCCTCGGCTTCGGCCAGCTTGATCTTGGCGGCCGAAAGGCGATCCTGGGTCTTGGCGCGGATATCGGCAATTTTGTCGCCCGCCTGCCCGGCGGTGGCACGCAGCAACTCTTCGGTGTCGGCGATCACCAGCTTCACGTCGGCAATCAGTTTGTCTTTGGTGACATCGGCCATATCGCTCATGTTTTTCTCCTGAAATGAAGTACAAAAATAGAAGGCTACCGATTTTGTCGCTGCACTGCAATGACCCACGTCATACCGCGGCGAACTCGTAGTCAATCGTCAGTGGCGCATGATCGGAAAATCGTTGTTCCTTATAGACCGCCACCTGGCGTGCTGTCGCCGCCAGCCCCGGGGTGGCGATTTGGTAGTCACTCACACGAAATACCCACAATCGTAATCAACGATCAGGGGTGCGTGGTCGCTGAACCGCTGCTGCTTATAGACCGATGCCGCTTTGGCCGTAGCGGCGATACCGCCGGTCGCCAACTGATAATCAATTCGCCATCCCACGTTCTTAGCCCAGGCCTGGCCCCGGTTCGACCACCAAGTGTAAGCCTCGCCAGTTGCATTGGGATAGAGGCGACGATAGACGTCTACCCAGCCCTGTTCGTCCAGCAAGTGAGACAGCCATGTGCGCTCCTCGGGCAGGAAGCCCGAGTTCTTCTGGTTCGACTTCCAGTTCTTTAGGTCGATCGCTTGGTGGGCGATGTTCCAGTCCCCGCAAAGCACAACCTCTCGCCCTTCGGCACGCAAGGCGGCGAGAACGGGATAGAACTCCCCCATGAATTCAAACTTGGCTTCCTGCCGCTCGGGCGAACTCGATCCAGAGGGAACGTAAACGGAAATGACGGATAACCCGTCGAAGTCGGCACGGATATAGCGTCCCTCAGCATCGAAACCTGCATGCCCGATCCCTTCGACGATGCGGTCCGGCTTTCGCCGGCAGTAGATGCCGACGCCCGAATAGCCCTTCTTCTCGGCATAGTGGAAATGTCCGTAGAAGCCTTTTGGCGCACGCATCCGCTCAGTCAGGTCGCCCGCCTGCGCTTTCAGTTCCTGGACGCAAACAACATCCGCCTTGCCTGCTTCCAGCCAATCAATGAAGCCCTTCGTGGTGGCAGAACGAATGCCGTTCAGGTTGGCGGTGGTGATGGTCAGCATGGATGTCCCTCTTCCTGCCCGTCGGTGGGCGCTCATCCTACACGGCACCGCAGCGGGCGTGGCTCCAGACCTTCGGCGACTTCATCGGCATTGTCTGGGCGCGGCAATGACCGCCGGCGAGGTTAGATGCCAAGCATATCCTTGAGGTCGCCGGCATAGATGACCAGTTTATTGTTGACCGCCTTCAGGTCGGCGACGAGTTCGTCGTGCTTCGGATACTTGCGCTGAAGCTGTTGTGGCGTGAGTTCCTTGTTGGCACTGTCTGCCAGCGCGGTATCCCACCATCGCCGGTATTGCGCCTGCCACCTCGTAAGGTGCGGTCGAAGTTCCTCGTTCAGGATGTAAACCGAGACCAGCACGAGCTCCTTGGTCGACGCGTTGTTCCTGACCTTAGAGACCGGAATGGACTTGATCAGTTCGCGGGCGATACCGAAAAAATGAAACCATGAATCGTAAATCTCGACGATGACATCGTGATCGTCGTCGAATGGCAGCCCGATTTTGCGCGTCGTCAGTTCCGTCCAGAAACTGAATCCGACCTGGAGGTCGTCGATGTTCGCCTTCAGCTTGACCTTACCCGTGCCGAAGCCGAATTCCGCCTCATTGACCTCGAGATAGGAATCTTTGCCACCGAGTTGATGCCGCCTATAAAGCAGGACGCCGCCAGCTACGATGACCGCCACGACGATCAGGCTCCAGTGGAATTCAATGCTGATACCGCTGGCGGGTGCCAAATTGATGGCCAGCATGGTCGTCAGTCGCAGAGGTTGCGGGCCATCTGAAGCCGCCCGTTTTGGATTTTGTCCGCCCGCCCGACGCGGGCATCGAACGCGGTCTGGATTGCCTTACTGACGTTGGCTTCCGCCGCCGTGAGCCAGTCCCACGCGTAGATTTCCGCGTAGCCTGACCGAGCGTTGTCCGCCAACCGGGCGGGCAGGGTGTCGTAACTGAACTGGTTGTTGGGCAACAAGGGAACATCCGGCAGCAGGATACCGACCAATCCAGAATAGCCCCCGACCTTCCTGTTGAGTCCGGCGGCTATTTCCCAATCGACGTGCTTCCGTCCATAGGTCTTCGCGCCGACCAGGACGATGATGACGGACGCGTCGCTGATGTAGTCCTGCTGAATCAGCCGTTTGATGTAGTCGGTGCTCACGTCCGTCGAAATGTCTCCCGGCTGGACGGATTTGCTGATGAACAGGTGCTTGAACCTCAGTTCAAACACGTCCCGGTAGTATTGGTTCTCCCCACCCCCGTTCGGATCGGGGCTTTGTATGTGCGTCATTGTGCCATGCGTATGGCTATATTCCTGCCCTTTTGGGGATTGACATAGCAGCTCCTCCGCTTAGAACTTAGAACCCTTCCGCCACCTCGACCAGATTCTCGAAAGGCACTGCGTTCAAAATTGTGGTCAGCCATGTAGCAAACAGCGGAGGAACAAACGCGAATGGAATGCCGAGGTCTTCCATGTCCCCAAATACGAGGAAGGCTGGAGTGTTGTGAACCTTGCTCTGCACCGTATAGAAATAGAAATACGTGTCGGCTTGTTTCACGTAACCGAGGGAGAACTTCAAGACTTCAAGCTGGTTGGATTTAATGAACGCGGCAAAGGTATTCCACTTTGACGTGGCGACTTCCGCAATCTTCGGGTCATAACTTTGCTGAATCAGTTTCCTGAGTATGAAGAAGTTGTTGCCTGAAAGATTGATTTGCTCGCCGGCTTTCAGGACGCTATGGACGAAGTCCGAATGTTTAGTTCTGTGTAGTGCAATCATGGGTCATTCCTTTCAAATAGTGATGTGATTTGAGGCAACACTTCGTAGCCCCGTCGTTTTGCTTCTGGTTTTGCTGGGTGCTCCCTCAGTTGCAAAGGAACAGTCACTGCCAGCGACACGCTGCAGAACCTCGTCCAGCATGAAGTTCTCGTCGTTGGCAGGATTTCTGTTGGCGGCTCGGCGCGGCGATGCCTTCTCGGCACCGGATTCAGTCGCCGGTCGATAGATGAAGATGGCTTCATTGGCTGCGGTTCTGTTCTTGCCAAGGCGCCGGGCAACCTTGACAGGCAGCACCGTCGTTGCATTGGGATGGAGCGCAAGGGTGTCGCTTGTATGGTGGTCATGCGCAAAGACAGTGGCGCCACGTGCGGCCGCCCGCTCTGCACCCCTCACCATGGCCTCGTAATCTGCCTTGGTGAATTCGGCAGCGTTGTATTTCTTATGCGCCTTCTCGCCCACGACACGTGGGCAGTAGGGAGGGTCAAGGAATACCACGTCACCCGACTGCGCCGCGTCGAGGGCCGTTAGCGCATCGAGATGCGTAAAGCATGCCTTGCCCAACTTTTCCGAGAAGCGGCGGATTGCCTTCTCTGGCACCTTCCCATTCTTTGGTTGGCCATATGAACCAGTGAATTGGCCTGCCTCGTCGTAAGTGCAATTCCCCCGAAAGCAAGACCGCAGCAGGTATACAAACAGGGCCGAACGACGCTCCGTGCCTGGAGCTTCCTTGTTGAATTCCGCGCTCAGGCGCAAGAAGGCCTTCTTCGTTCCATTGCGAGCGGTGAACAATCGCTGAAGCGTCCTGATTGCGTGTTCCGGATTGGAGGCCACCCAAGCGTGCATATTCACCAAGTCCTGATTGATGTCCGCGATGTAGATTTCTTCAAACAGGTCGGCGTAGCCAATGGCATCCGAAGCAGCTCCCCCAAACGGGAAGAAGGCCCGCCCTAAACTTTCTGGCAAGAGACTCTGAAGGACCTGGACGCTCCACGCCTTGGCGCCCGCCCACGGGATATAGGAGCCCTTGCCTGCGGTATTGTTGGGAGCGATGACCTCGCCCAGCATGACGGGTTCGGTCGCAGCAGCAGCCGGTGGCCTGCCGACCGGCGGCCCCTCTTCTGTGGGTAAGGGCTGGTCCCGAAGTTCGACAGACTGTGCCTGTTTGATGCACGGCTTTTTCTGTTTGAAATACTGCTTCGCCGCCGCCTCGGCGATGGCCTGCACGACGGGCACCGCTACACTGTTACCGAACTGCTTGCAGGCCTGCATGCCGTTTGAGTGCATGACGAACGACTCGGGGAATCCTTGCATGCGCGCCCGCTCGCGAGGAGTCAGTCCGCGAGGAATCCCGTTGATGAGATACAGGCCGCCGCTGGTTTCACTGGCGGCCAATGTCAGGCCTACCCCGTCAGGACTCATGACAACTGCATCCTGGTTATTCCGACCGTCAAGCTTTCCTATCCGTCGGGTCAGGCTGGCTGGGTCTCGGGTGGGGTCGAGTTCCACTCGAGCGGGGTTGATGGTGCCGTTGGGAGCGCCAGGCTCCAGGATGTCGGCTACCTTAAGTCGGTGACCGCCGCCGACCGGGAAAGCAAAGACGTTGCCGGGTGGCGCTATGTCTCGTCGAATGGCGACGAAGAAGACCCGCTCACGGAGTTGAGGAAGTCCGAAGTCGACCGCTCGCATGGCCTTGCGACTCACGGCGTAGCCGAGGCGAGCAAGGGTCTGCTCAGCCTCTCTCGCATACATGCCACCATCGAGCTTCACGAACTGGGGAACGTTCTCCAGGAGAATGAGGCCTGGTCGCTTGGCAGCGACGATGCGGGCAATCTCGAAGAACAGCTTGCCTCGCGGGTCATCATCGCCCGCTTGATTTCCCTTGATGGAGAATGCCTGATACGGAAAGCCGCCCACCAGAATGTCGTGGTCGGGAACATCGGCCGCATCCAGTGTGGTGATATCGCTCGGGAAGGGATGAGCACTGACGTCGAAATTGGCGGCGTATGTTTCGCGGGCCGCCTCGTCAATCTCGCAGGAGAGCACGCACGTCGCACCCAGCGTTTCCAGAGCGCTGCGGAAACCGCCGATACCGGCGAACAGGTCGATGAACCGCTTATCGGCCAGTGGCTTCTTCTGGTCGAACTTGCCGGCCTTGGCATGTGAGAGCTTGTCGGAAGCCCACTGGCGCAGACAGGCGAGCTCTTCGGCCTCGGTTTTGTTCAAGCAGCTTGCATCAGGATTGTAGACGCTGACCGAAAACTGACCCACTTAGAGAGGATGTGCTGATCGAAAATTGACCCAGGTGTTCCACTAGTCCTGCCTAATTTTTAGGCAGGAGATAAAAAGGTGATCACCATGGAAATGTTGGGCAAGATTCGAC
>JAPLRA010000171.1 GCA_026399445.1 Sulfuritalea sp. | reverse complement strand
TCAACACGCTGTTCCATCACTCCTTCAACGTGACCTTCGTCAAGGCGCAGGCCGCGGTCGTGGTCTACCGCGACAGCGTAGTCTACGGCGTGGTGCGCGGGGCCGCAGGGCGGACGGTGACGCTGCTGCGCGGCAGCGAGGCGGTCGCCCAGCAACCCCTCGCGGCCGACGGGACGTTCCGTTTCGCCGATCTGGCCGCGGGGGATTACGCGGTGGCCGTCGAGGGCACGCCGCTGCGCTCCGCGCCGACGACGATGGACGGCCAACGCCAGGCCCGGCCCGACCTGGAGTTGATCCTGACCGAGAGCGTCATCACCGGACGGGTGCGCAACGGCGCGGATCGGACAGTGCAGTTGACCCGCGACGCCGCGGAGGTCGCGACGGCAACCGTCGCCAGCGACGAAAGCTATCGCTTCGGCGGGCTGGCAGCCGGCGTTTACCGCGTGGCCCTGGTCGGCACGCAGGCCGTCTCCGATGCCATGACCCTGGACGGCGCGAACACAGCCACTGCCGACCTGGTCGTGCCCGGCCATGGCGCGCCGACACCTCTCGCCAAGGCACAAAAGGAAACTCGCGACTATCTGCTGCGGGTCCGCAATCACATGAAAAAGGCGGTGGATGCCGGGGTGGACATGCAGGTCGCGATCACCACGCTCGACGATAGCGACTTTGCCTACCTGCCGGTCTATCCCGAACTGCGCGGACCGAATGCCAACCGCACTTACCTCGAAGTCGAAGCCGAATGAAACCGTATAAGGAGAGCCCATGAGCAGGACCTTCAACGTGCTGGTGTTGTGCACCGGCAACTCCGCCCGCAGCATTCTTGGCGAGATGTTGTTCAATCATCTGGGCAAGGGCCGCATCAAGGCGTATTCGGCCGGCAGCAAGCCCGGCGGCGCGGTCAATCCGGTGGCGCTGGAGACGCTGGCGAAGCACGACGTGCCGCACGAGGGTGCGCGCAGCAAATCCTGGGATGAGTTTGCCGTATCGTCAGCGCCGACCATTGATTTCATCTTCACCGTGTGCGGCAATGCGGCCGCAGAAACATGCCCGGTCTGGCCCGGCCACCCAGCCACGGCGCACTGGGGCATCCCCGATCCGGCCCACGTCGAACCGATGGAGGCACGGCGCGAAGCTTTCGAGGAAGCTTATCAATCCTTGAAAAGGCGTATCGAAGGCTTTCTCGCATTGCCGCTGGAAACCATGACGCCGCAAGAGTCGGCGTTGGCGGCACGGCGAATTCACACGGGAGACTGAGCCATGTCCGCCCAATGCGAAGTCACTGCAAAACAAAGTGCCGGCGCGCCGATGTCCACCTTCGAGCGCTACCTGACCGTCTGGGTCTTTCTCTGCATCATCGTTGGCATTGCACTCGGCCAGTGGCTGCCGGGCCCCTTCCAGATGCTGGGCAAGATGGAAGTGGCACGGGTCAACCTGCCGGTCGGCCTGCTGATTTGGATCATGATCATCCCGATGCTGGTCAAGGTCGATTTCGGCGCGCTGCATGAAGTGAAAAGCCACGTGCGCGGCATCGGCGTCACGCTGTTCGTGAACTGGCTGGTGAAGCCATTCTCGATGGCCTTCCTCGGCTGGCTGTTTGTCCGTAACATTTTTGCGCCCATGCTGCCCGCCGACCAGCTCGACAGCTACATCGCCGGCCTGATCCTGCTTGCCGCCGCGCCCTGCACGGCGATGGTCTTCGTCTGGAGCCGGCTGACCGGCGGTGATCCGCTGTTCACGTTGTCGCAGGTGGCCTTGAACGACAGCATCATGGTGGTCGCCTTTGCTCCGCTGGTGGCCTTCCTGCTCGGCATTTCGGCCATCACCGTGCCGTGGGACACCTTGTTCACCTCGGTGGTGCTCTACATCGTGATCCCGGTGATCCTCGCCCAGTTCTGGCGCAAGTCGCTGCTCAGCAAGGGACAGGAACACTTCGATGCGATGATGGCGAAAATCGGCCCTTGGTCGATCACCGCGCTGCTGGCGACGCTGGTGCTGCTGTTCGCCTTTCAGGGCCGGGCCATCATCGACAAGCCGCTGATCATTGCGCTGCTGGCCGTGCCCATCCTGATCCAGGTCTTCTTCAATTCGGCGCTGGCCTACTGGCTGAATCGCGCGGTGGGCGAGAAGCACAGCGTTGCCTGCCCGTCAGCCCTGATCGGCGCCAGCAACTTTTTTGAACTCGCCGTCGCCGCCGCGATCAGCCTGTTCGGTTTCGAGTCCGGCGCGGCGCTGGCCACCGTGGTCGGCGTGCTGATCGAAGTGCCGGCGATGCTGCTGGTGGTCAAGGTGGTCAATGCCAGCAAGGGCTGGTACGAACGTGGCTGACTCGGCCCGGAAACGAGTACGAAATTGAACGATTCATTGAAGGGAATTGCATGAACCGGATTTTGACCTTTGGCGAGCACATCGCCGAATACGAAGTACCCGTACTCAACGAGCGCGAAGTGCGGGCGAGTGCCGGCATCCTGTTCGTGTTTGCCATGGTTGCCTTCATGCATGCATGGATGCTGGGCGATTTCCGCCTCACCAAAATCTTCGTCATCGCCTTTCTGGTCGACTTCACGATCCGGATATTCATCAATCCGCGCTTCGCGCCCAGTCTCATCATTGGCCGCTTCGCCGTGCGCAACCAGCTACCCGAATACGTCGGTGCGCCGCAGAAGCGTTTCGCCTGGGCGATTGGTTTCGTGCTGGCGCTGTCCATGTTGTACCTGATCGTGATCAACAACGTGATCGGCCCGATCAACCTGATCGTCTGCGCCGCGTGTCTCACCTTGATGTTTTTTGAGAGCGCCTTCGGCATCTGCCTCGGCTGCAAGGTCTACAACGGGTTCCACAAGGAGCAGGCGCAGTTGTGTCCGGGCGGCACCTGTGAGGTGCCGGCGCGGCAGGAGATCCAGAAGATCGGCCTGGCGCAGACGCTGATCGTCGCCGTGTTTCTGGCGATGATCGTATTCGTCAGCCGAAACATTTCGGCGCCTGCCGAGGCGCCGACGCTGCTCAATGCAGATCCCGCGACAGAGAGCGGCGCCGGCGGCGACTGCACGCCCCCTGACTGGGCCGTCGCCATGGGCCACGCCGAAAAGTGGAAACTGCATCACAACTGCAAATGAAGGAATCGCCCATGACATCCCCCGCCATTTCATTTTCATTTTCGCTGCCGTCGCGTTTGGCATGTTCGCTGGCGGGATCGGAATTCGCCGACGTTCGACAAATGCATTGCCGGTGTGCCGGGACGATCCATTCCGCGTAAGATGGCGCATCGGCGGGGTATGTCTTTGGTTAGATGAATCGTCAGCCTCGGACCCTCCGCACTTTCGTGACCGGACCAGTTTGTCGGCATAGCCCGGTTGCTGCATCGACAGGCATGGATAACCGGCCAAGACCGGGGAACGATCGGGAGCAGTGGTGCACAGGACCTTGTCTCGGAGAACTTCAGCCGGCCGTCGCGAGGCCGGCTTTTCGATGTCGGCCAGCGTTCGATTGCTCGACCGGCGGAGCACTGAAGACCTGACACGATGAACTCCAAAACCATCGGTCCCTCGCAGGACATCACCGAACGCCGTCGCGTCGAACTGGAACAGGAACACGCCAAACTGGCACTGGCCCAAATCATCGACAGCACGCCGGTTTCGACCTTTGTCATCGACGCCGAGCATCGCGTCACGCATTGGAATCGAGCCTGCGAGCGCGTGTTCAAGATCGCCGCGGCCGACATGGTCGGCACCAAAGACCCATGGAAGGCGTTTTATCCGAAGCCGAGACCGGTGCTGGCCGACCTGATCGTCAATGACGATCATTCGGCCCTGGCGGCTATGGAGCACTACTACACGGGAACGGTTGGTCCCTCCGCCGTCGTGAGCGGTGCCTATGAAGCCGAGGGCTACTTTCCCAATATCGGGCGCTGGCTGAGTTTCCTCGCCGCGCCGCTGCATGACGAAGAGGGGCGCATCGTTGGCGCCATCGAAACCCTGCAGGACATCACCGAGCGCAAGGCGGCCGAGATCGAATTGCACGAAAGTCGCACGCTGATGGCGTCAGTGCTTGCCAGCGCCTCCTATTCCATCATCGCCACCGATCCGCAAGGCCTCATCACCGTGTTCAACAAGGGTGCCGAGACGCTGCTGGGTTACGCGGCCGGGGAGTTGATCGGCAAGCGCGATCCAGGGGCCTTTCATGATCCCGACGAGGTCGTTGCCTATGCGAGCCTGCTGGCGCGGGAGCTTGGCATCGCGGTGGCGCCCGGGTTCGACGCCTTTGTCGCGAGGACACGAGCCACGGGCGAGCCGGATGAGCGCGAGTGGACCTACATTCACAGGGACGGCACCCGGATACCGGTGCTGCTGTCAATCACCGCCATACGCGATCAGAACGGAGAAATCACCGGCTATCTCGGCATTGCCACCAACATCGAGGAACGCAAGCAGGCCGAGGCGAACCTGCGGGTTGCCGCGATCGCCTTCGAGTCGCAGGAAGGCATGATGATCACCGACCCCAAGGGGATCATCGTGAGGGTCAATCAGGCGTTCACCCGGCTCACCGGATACAGCGCGGAAGAGGCCATAGGGCAGACGCCGTCACTGTTCAAGTCGGGACGTCACGATGCCGCGTACTACCAGCGCATGTGGACCACCTTGAAGGACACCGGACACTGGCAGGGAGAAATCTGGAACCGACGCAAGAACGGGAAGATTTATGCCGAGATGCTCACCATCAGCTCGGTCATTGCGCCCGACGGACAGGTCAGCAACTACATCGGCACCTTTTCCGACATCTCCCGCAACAGCGAGGCAGAGGCGGAGATCCACCGCCTGGCGTTCTACGATCCGCTGACCCAGTTGCCCAATCGGCGCCTGCTGCTCGATCGCCTGCAACAGGCCATTACGGCCAGCGCGCGCAGCGGACGCGAGGGCGCGCTGCTGTTCATCGACCTGGACAATTTCAAGACGCTCAACGACACCCTGGGCCATGACAAGGGTGACCTGCTGTTGCAACAGGTTGCGCAACGGCTGAGCGACAGTGTGCGCGAGGGCGATACCGTGGCCCGCTTGGGCGGCGACGAGTTCGTGGTGATGCTGGAAGGCCTCGACGTCAGTCCGGAAGAGGCGGCGCCACAGGCTCAGGCGGTTGGCGAGAAGATTCTTGTCGCGCTCAACGAGCCTTACCTGCTGGGCAATCACAAGCATCACAGCACGCCGAGTATTGGCGTCACGCTGTTCGGCGGGAATCAGGATACGGTTGACGAACTGCTGAAGCGGGCGGACTTCGCCATGTACCAGTCCAAGTCGGCAGGCCGCAATACCCTGCGTTTCTTCGATCCGCAAATGCAGGCCGTGGTCACCGCCCGCGCAGGACTGGAAGAAGAGCTGCGTCATGGCCTGAGCGAAGACCAGTTCCTGCTTTACTACCAGCCCCAGGTCGATGGAGCGGGGCGGATGACGGGTGTCGAAGCGCTGGTGCGCTGGCAGCATCCGGAGCGCGGCATGGTGCCCCCCGGCGAGTTCATTCCGCTGGCCGAGGACAGCGGGCTGATTCTGCCGCTGGGACACTGGGTGTTGAGAACCGCGTGCGGCCAACTCGCAGCCTGGGCATCCCGACCGGAAATGGCTCATCTGGTTGTGGCGGTGAATGTCAGTGCCCGACAATTCAAACTGCCGAATTTCGTCGAAGAAGTCATGGCGATACTTGACTTCACAGGCGCCCGGCCGCCGCAGCTCAAACTGGAACTGACGGAAAGCATGCTGTTGTCCGATGTGGAAGACATCATTACCAAGATGACCGAGCTCAAGGCCAACGGCGTCGGCTTCTCGCTCGACGACTTCGGCACCGGCTACTCGTCGCTGACGTATCTCAAGCGGCTGCCGCTGGACCAGCTGAAAATCGATCAATCCTTCGTCCGCGATGTACTCACCAACCCCAACGATGCGGCCATCGCCAAGGCCATCATTACCCTCGGACAAAGCCTTGGCCTGGCGGTCATCGCCGAAGGCGTCGAAACCGAAGGACAGCGGGATTTTCTCGCCCGTCATGGCTGCAATGCCTATCAGGGATACCTGTTCGGGCGGCCGTGTGCGGCCGGGGATCTGGCTGCAGCACTGAGACGCATGAATTGAATCGGACCTGCGGCGAACAAGGTCGCCGCGTTGCCAGCGCCGACTTTCCCGCAACACCCGACCAACTTGACACATTGCCGCCCCAGGCGCTAACTTCGCGCCATCGGAAGAGAACGAATCAACCCCACTGCAGGAGAAAACAACAATGGCACCCCCCCCACTGGCCTCGCGCGAGGCCGCACGCGAGCAGCGTTTCAGCGATGTCTGGACCCACGAGCTGAACGATGCGTTTGCGGACATCGCCCCCTATTACGACCGGGGCAACGAAATTGCGGCACTCG
>JAPLRA010000394.1 GCA_026399445.1 Sulfuritalea sp. | reverse complement strand
GAAGCGGCGGCTGTGCAGGTTAGGCAGAAAGCGACGCTTGGTCTTGTTGTTGGCGTGGGACACATTGTTCCCTACCATCGGGGCCTTGCCCGTCACTTGACATACGCGAGACATGTGATGCTCCTGAAGTGCTGATTTCGCAAAGCTCGCTAGTTTACCAAACAATCACCCGAAAACTCAATCCTTTTGTCAAATCAATCCTCGTTCAGCGAAGGACAGGGGTTCCGCGCTGCCGGTGACGATGAAATGGTCCAGAAGCTTTACGTCGATCAGCGCCAGAGCCTGCTTCAGTGATGAAGTGAGCACTTCGTCGGCGCGTGACGGTTCGGCAAGGCCCGAGGGATGGTTGTGGGCGAGGATTACCGCGCCGGCGTTGTGGGCCAGTGCTCGCTTGACAACTTCGCGTGGATAAACGCTGGTTTGCGTCAGCGTGCCGCGGAACAGCTCCTCGCTGGCAATCAGCCGGTTCTGGGAGTCCAGCCAGAGGGCAACGAAGACCTCGTGCTGCAGGCTGCCGAGGGAAAGGCGCAGCCAATCGCGGACCGCTTGCGGCGAGGCCAGGGCGTCCTTGATCTTGAGCGACCCGGCAAGTGCGCGGCGTGCCAATTCCAACGTCGCAGCGAGTTGGGCGGCTTTGGCGGGTCCAATACCCGGCAGGCAGGCAAGTTCCTTCGTGCTGGCAGCGGCCAAGCGGGCCAGGTCGCCGTCGAAGCTTGCCAGCAGTTCGCGGGCGAGATCGACTGCGCTTTTGCCGCGAACACCCACGCGCAAAAAGATCGCCAGCAGTTCGGCGTCGGACAGTGCCGCAGCACCTTGCTGGGCGAGCCGCTCGCGGGGACGCTCTGCCGCGGGCCAATCACGTATGGCCATGGTTTAGAATCCTCGATTGAGTGCCGATACGCGGGATTTTAATGTCATGAACGAATTTCAGGGCAAACGCATTGTGTTGGGTGTGACCGGTGGCGTGGCGGCCTACAAGGCGGCGGAGCTGGTGCGCCTGCTGGTCAAGGCCGGTGCGCAGGTGGATGTCGTTCTGACGACGGCAGGCGCGCAGTTCGTCGGCGCCGCAACTTTCCAGGCACTTACCGGGCGCCGTGTATGGCAGGCGCTGTGGGACGAGCGTATGGACAACGGCATGGCGCACATCGAACTTACGCGCGGCGCGGCAGCCCTGCTGGTGGCCCCGGCGACGGCAGACTTCCTCGCCAAGCTGGCGCACGGCTTTGCCGACGATTTGCTGTCCACGGTTTGTCTGGCACGCGATTGTCCTTTGCTGGTGGCTCCCGCCATGAACCGGCAGATGTGGGAGAGCCCTGCAACGCAACGCAACGTGGCGCAACTGCGCGCCGATGGCGTCAGTGTTCTCGGCCCCGCGCATGGCGAACAGGCCTGCGGTGAAGTGGGCGATGGACGCATGCTCGAAGCCGCCGAACTGTTTGAGGATCTGTACGCATCCCTGCAGGCCAAGCCGTTGGCCGGCAAGCGGGTTCTGCTGACCGCCGGACCGACCTTCGAAGCGCTCGATCCCGTGCGCGGCCTCACCAATTCCAGTTCGGGCAAGATGGGCTTCTCGCTAGCCCGCGCCTGTGTCGAGGCAGGCGCAGAAGTGACTCTGATCGCCGGCCCGGTGTCACTTGTCACGCCACGCGGGGTAAGACGTGTCAACGTGAGCAGCGCCACGCAAATGCGTGAGGCGGTATTGATGGCGTTGCCTGGGCAGGATGCATTCATCGCCGTCGCAGCGGTGGCTGACTACCGACCAAGGCAGTCAGCCGAGCACAAGATCAAGAAGGGCACCACAAGTCTTACCCTCGAACTTGAAGCCAATCCCGACATCCTCGCTGAAGTAGCGGCGCTGTCCGATGCGCCGTTTTGTGTCGGCTTTGCAGCCGAGAGCAGGGACTTGCGACTTACGCGGAGGGCAAGCGTGTGGCAAAAAAGCTCGCGCTGGTGGTCGGCAATCTGGTGCAGGACGGTCTGGGCGGCGACACCAATGCAGTGACCCTGTTCGATGCGGCCGGGGGGCATGTCTTGCCGACGGCGGACAAGTCAGAGGTGGCGCGCGGCATCGTCGCGCATATCGCCGCGCTTATGGAGAAGTTGCATGGCCAGCATTGACCTGAAAATACTGGATGCCCGCCTCAAAGACGATCGCTACGCGCCACAGTATGCGACGCCGGGGTCGGCTGGTATCGACCTGCGCGCCTGCATAGAAATGGCGATAAAGATTCATCCGGGCGAAACCATATTGATTCCTACGGGGATTGCGATTCATCTGTCCGATCCGGGACTGGCGGCGATGATCCTGCCGCGCTCGGGCCTGGGTCACAAGCACGGGATTGTGCTGGGGAATCTGGTGGGCCTGATCGATTCCGACTACCAGGGGGAGATTTTCGTCTCAACCTGGAACCGCGGCCACGATACCTTCACGCTCAATCCGCTGGATCGCCTGGCGCAACTGGTCGTGGTGCCGGTGGTGCAGGTGGCCTTTAATGTAGTAGACGAATTCCCTGCCAGTGAGCGAGGTGCGGGCGGCTTCGGCAGCACGGGTGTTGCCGGGTAGAGAGACATCAGCTTGCGCAAGGAGGGTTGTCCATGAAGGCATTTGTCAAATCATCTCTGGTGGTCGGCATCAGCATGATTTCGTTGCATGTTGCGGCGGCGTCCGGAGCATCGGTTTCGCCGCGCGTCGCCGAAATCGTCGCTTCCCGTTGTGCCTTGTGTCATGGGCCGGAAGGCGAAAGTGCCAGTGCTGTTTATCCACGCCTTGCCGCGCAGCATCCGGACTACATCGCCAAACAGCTAAAGGATTTTCGCGACGGACGGCGCAAGAGCGACACCATGACGGACATGGCGAAAGACCTGAAGGACGAGGAGATCATCGGTCTGGCGGCTTATTTTGCAAGCAAGAAGGCCGCATCCCGCCAGCCCGGAGATGCAGATTTTGCGGGCGTGGGCAAGTTCATCTTCCAGCGTGGTAATCCCTACTCCGGGGTTCCGGCCTGTACCTCGTGTCACGGCGTCAATGGGCACGGAACGCAGCAATTGCCCCGCCTGGCCGGGCAGCATCCGGCTTACCTTGAAATCCAACTGAAGGAATTCACCAAGCGCGAGCGGACTAATGACAATGCCGTGATGCATACGGTTGCCGCCAAGCTGACCGAACTGGAGACGCGCGCCGTGGCCATCTTTATCGGCGGTCTGCAATAGCCAATAAGATTCTCCGCCGTCCCGCCAACGCCGACTTTTGGTGAGCGGCCCAAAAAACAAACCCCGCCGCAGCGGGGTTTGTTTTTTTGGAACGGAAAGCAGCAATCAGGTCGACATTTCGATCAGGATGTTCCGCAGCCAGCTTTCGGCGTAGACCGCTTCGATCTTTGCCGCCGAGTAGTCGGCTGGTGAGACGCCGCCCGAGTTCGGCACGCCAACGATCTTGCCATCCTTGACCACATAGACGCCAGCAACGCTGATGGCATCCTTGTCGGTGATATAGCTGTAGCAGGTGTTGATGCCCGACAGTTCCGTGGTTTCCCTGCCATTCATCAGCGCGACCACATTCATCGCGCAGACCTTGGCCTCGGAGTTCGCCGAGTAACCGGACTTTGGCATGGCGCCAGCGACGCAGGCGTCGCCGATGACATGGATGCCGGCTTGCTTGGTGGACTCGAAGGTGCTGGCGTTGACCGGACACCAGTTCTTGTCATCACCGACCAGGCCGGCGGCGACGGCGATGTGTCCGGCGCGCTGGGGCGGAATGACGTTGATGACATCGCCCTTGACTTCCTCGAGCCCTTCGACCATGACCGCCATCGCCTTGGCATCCACCTCGGTGACCTTCTTGGCGCCGCGGTAG
>JAPLRA010000297.1 GCA_026399445.1 Sulfuritalea sp. | reverse complement strand
CGCCGATGACCGGGAAACCGCGCACCGCCAGGCCCATACGCTGAAGGGCGTTGCCGCCAGCATTGGCGCCAACGCTCTGGCCGACGAGGCGGCCGCACTGGAAAAAGCCTTGGCCGAGGGCCTGCCACGAGCCGACGTGGATGAACATATCGGCGTCATTGACGTTCAATTGCGTGAGCTGATCGCAGCCGTGCTCGCCAAGGTACCGGCGCCGCCTGGCGCAGCCTTTGCAGGCGCTGCCGCCGGTGCCGCGGCTGCCGACGAACTGGATCGGCTGCTGGATGAAAGCAACCCGGAAGCCATGGCCTGGCTCGACCGCAATGCCGGCGCCTTGCTGGGCGTTCTCCCGGCAGCACGTTTGACCGAAATCGAGGCGGCAGTGCGTGCCTGCGATCTCGACGATGCCTTGCGTCTCCTGCGGGAAGCCCGCGCCAAGGGGGAATTCGCATGACCACGGTCCACTCGCAAAGCGCGGACGAAGCGCGCGACACAGTGCTGGTGATCGACGACAGTCCGGAGATTCTCGGCATCGTGAACGAACTGCTCAAGTCGGACTATCGCCTCAAGGCCGCCAATGGCGGCGAAAAAGGCTTGCGCCTGGCGGCCGCCGAACCGAAGCCGGACATCATCCTGCTCGACATCATGATGCCGGACCTGAGCGGCCACGAAGTCTGCCGCCGGCTCAAAGCCGACCGTGCGACGCGCGACATCCCGGTGATATTCCTCACCGCAATGAACAATGAGGCCGACGAAGAAACCGGCTTTGCGCTCGGCGCCGTTGACTACATCGCCAAACCGATCAGTGGCCCCATCCTGCGGGCAAGAGTGAAGACACAGTTGATCATGAAGCGCGCCGCCGACTTCATCAAGGACAAGAACGTGTTTCTGGTCGGCGAAGTTTCCAAAAGAGCCAGAGAGATGGAATTTTCCCAGGACGTAACCATCCTCGCCCTGGCCTCGCTGGCAGAAACGCGCGACAACGAGACCGGCAACCATCTGCGCCGCACCCAGCACTACGTGCGGGTGCTGGCCGAGCACCTGCAGCGGCATCCGCATTTTTCGCTTGCGCTGACGCGCACCAATATCGAAATCATCTGCAAGTCGGCGCCATTGCATGACATCGGCAAGGTCGGCATTCCCGACCAGATTCTGCTCAAGCCGGGACGGCTGACGGCAGAGGAGTTCGAGGTGATGAAGACCCATACCACGCTGGGTAGGGAAGCCATGGATTTGCCAAGGAGATCGCCTGCAGCCACCAGGAAAAGTGGGACGGCAGCGGCTACCCGGAAGGCCTCGCTGGAGACCACATTCCCATTGCGGCGCGATTGATGGCGGTAGCGGATGTCTACGATGCACTGATCAGCGCGCGCCCATACAAGGCGCCAATGACCCATGAAGAGGCAAGCACTATCATCGCCGAGGGGCGAGGCACACATTTCGACCCTGATATTGTCGATGCCTTTCTCCACCTTCGCCATGAATTCAGGAACATCGCCGAGCGCTTCCGTGATGGTGTCGCTCAACTCTAGGGAGCAGCCGCATGAAAAAAGTATTGATCGTCGACGATCATCCTTCGATTCGCAAAATGATCAGGCTGGCCCTGGGCGCTCGCTTCAATCTGGAGGAGGCCGGCAATGCGGACGTCGCTTACACGCAGATACTGGCCGAGCGTCCCGATGGCATCGTACTCGACGTGATGATGCCGGGCAGCATGAACGGCTTCCAGCTCTGCGAGCGCATAAAGCGTGAGCCCGCGCTGGCGCCCATGCATGTCGTGCTCATCACCGCCTGCGGACAGATCGAAGACCAGGAGCTTGGCAGGGCGGTCGGTGCCGACGCCTACTTTGTCAAACCCTTCAGCCCCTTGGCGCTGGCGCGTCATCGGGGTGAGGCATTGCGCGGCGGACCGGACGGGAGGGCGATATGAGTCAGTCACCGATCGAGGCAGCCTGGCGGCACTGTCCCTGGGGCATGGCGGTCATCGCGGCAGACGGCACTGTATCTGCGTTCAATGCCGCCTATGGCGAACGCCTGGGTCTCGCACCGGATGATCTGCTTGGGAAACGCGAGGCGGATCTTGATGCACTGACCGCGCCGATGGCTCGGGA
>JAPLRA010000351.1 GCA_026399445.1 Sulfuritalea sp. | reverse complement strand
GGCCGCGCCATCGAAGGCTCGGCGAGCGGTGTGGCGATCATCCAGCATCCGGACATCCGCCGCATGCTGATGCTGATGCGCTCGAACGTGGAAGCCATGCGCGCGCTGGCCTACTCGGTGGCTGCTGCGCATGACGCCGCGGCACGTCATCCCGACAAGGCCGAGCGTGCGCAGAATCAGGCCTATGTCGATCTGATGATCCCGGTGGTCAAGGGCTGGAGTACAGAGACCGGCAACGAACTGGCCTATCTCGGGGTGCAGGTGCACGGCGGTATGGGCTTCATCGAAGAAACCGGCGCCGCTCAGTTCATGCGCGATGCCCGCATCACCACGATCTACGAAGGCACTACGGGCATTCAGGCCAACGACCTGATGGGTCGCAAAATTGCCCGCGAAGGCGGCGCCACGATCAAGGCCGTGATCGGCATGATGCAGCAGACTCGCGCCGACGTAGCGAAGCAGGCGGGCGCCGAGTTTGTCGCCATCGCTGCCGCGCTGGGGCGCGGAATCGAGTCGCTGCAGCAGGCCACCGACCACATCGTTGGGAACTACGGCAAGGATGTGCGCGCCGTGGCGGTCGGCGCCGTGCCCTTCCTGCGTCTGATGGGTATTGTTTCGGGCGGCTGGATGATGGCGCGCGCCGCTCTGGTGGCGCAAGGAAAGATCGCCGGCGGCGACGTTGATCCATTCTTCCCGGCCAAAATCGCCACGGCGCATTTCTACGCCGACCACGTCATGGCTACTGCCGCCGGCCTGGCGCAGGAAGTGGTGCAGGGCGGCGCGAGCGCGCTGACGCTGGACGAAGCGATGTTCTGATCGGTTGTCGCGCTCAACAAGAACGGGAACCCGCGGGTTCCCGTTTTTTTGGCGGCGGGGCTTTTCTGCTGGGGGCGGGTTGCGGATCGCAGCATGGTTTGCAGTCAGTTTCGGCAAAAAGCGATAATATTGGTCAATATCCATTCAGGATCGGGGATCGACATGTTCGCCAAAACCAGCATTCGAACCTTGCTTGCATGGGGATTCGGGATTGTCATTTTCCTGATCGCCATCATGTCGGCGGTGATGTTCCAGCGCAGCAGCGCCGTCGCCAGCCATGTGGTCGATATTGCCGACGATGCCTATCCCACGGTGGCCGCAGCGGGGGAATTGCGCCTCAACGTCATGCGCAACTGGACCAACACCCTGTTGCTGATGCAGATTGCCGATCCCGCTGAAATCAAGCGCGTCACGGAAGAGATGACGGCAAACAGCAACGTCATCACCGAAAAGTTCAAGTTCCTCGACAAGGCAGTTGCCTCGGAGAGCGGCAAGAAGCAGTTGGCCGCCATGCTCAAGGCGCGCGCGGAATACACGGACGAGCGGAAGAAATACCTTGAACTGGTCAAGGCCGGCAACAAGGATGAAGCAAACAGGTTTTTGACGGGAATACTGAAGCCCAGACTAGACGCCTATGTCGGTGCTATCACCCAACTCATCACCCACCAGTCCGCCACAATGGAACGGGTCAGCGCAGAAACCCTGTCCCTCACCGCAAGCGTCAAGACAATCAATATCGTGCTTTCCCTGCTGGTCATCGTCGTCGCCGCGGCTACCGCAATTGCGGTGGTGCGCGTCGTATCCTCGGCGCTCGGTGGGGATGTCCAGTACGCCAACGCCATTGCGCGGGAGATTGCCAGCGGCAACCTCGGCGTGGACATACGCACGGAACAGGGGGATTCGGCCAGCCTGTTGGCCTCGATAAAAGAGATGCGTGACCGCCTGCGCGATATGGTTGGCAAGATAAACGCCAGTGCCGGACAGCTTGGGCAGGCCTCCCGACAACTAGCGAGGCAACGAGTTCCACAGCCGCCGCCGTGGAGCAGATGACCGTCGGAATCGGTCAGATCGCAGACAGCGCCAGCGAGGCCCACACCCTGTCGGTCCATTCCCAAGACTTGTCGCGCAAGGGCAGCGAAGTCATCCACGATGCCGCGTCGGAAATGAGCAAGATCGCCGATTCCGTCGAGGCCTCCTCGGCAATCATCAGCACGCTCGAACAGCAGTCGAAGGAGATTTCTGCGGTGGTTAACGTCATCAAGGAAATTGCGGACCAGACCAACCTGCTGGCGCTCAATGCCGCCATTGAGGCGGCGCGTGCGGGCGAACAGGGGCGTGGCTTCGCGGTGGTAGCCGACGAGGTAAGAAAGCTCGCTGAACGCACTTCGTTGTCGACCCAGGAGATCGCGTCGACCGTCGAGAAGATACAGAGCGGCACCCGAACTGCGGTGCAAAGCATGGTGGCGGGAGCAGGTGCGCTCCGGCACAGCGTTGGCGCAACAGGCAGGATCGTCGATCGTTGAAATCCAGAGCGGCGCCCAGCGCGTCGTAGGCGTCGTCAACGACATCACGAATTCACTTCGGGAACAGAACGCGGCCAGCACCGAGATTGCGCGGAACGTGGAAAAGATCGCCACCATGGTGGAGGCAAACAATGCCTCGGCCGAACTCGCGGCGACGGCAGCCCATCAACTGGAGCAACTTGCCCAGGGGCTTTCCGCCTCGATCGGTTCCTTCAGGCTTTAGACGGCTTGCGCTGACCGATCCGGTCGGCGCCGGGGGGTTCCTACATCTGCGTGTAGATCGGCCCTTCGCCGCCCTGCGGAACCACCCAGTTGATGTTCTGCGTCGGATCCTTGATGTCGCAGGTCTTGCAATGCACGCAGTTCTGCGCATTGATCTGCAGGCGTGGATTGCCGCCGTCGTCGTCACGCAGGATTTCGTAGACGCCGGCAGGGCAGTAGCGCTGCTCGGGAGCATCGTAAAGCGCGAGGTTGGTGCTGATCGGCACACCGGGGTCTTTCAACTGCAGGTGGCAGGGCTGGTCTTCCTCGTGGTTGGTGTTGGAGAGGAATACGGAAGAGAGCCGGTCGAAGGTCAGCACGCCATCGGGTTTCGGGTAGATGATCGGCTTGCATTCGGCGGCCGGCTTGAGCTTCAGGTGGTCGGCGGAGTTGTGCAGGGTCCACGGTGCCTTGCCACGCAACAGTACCTGGTCGATGCCGAACATCACCGAGCCGGTCCATAGGCCCTTGGCCATCCACGGCTTGAAGTTGCGCGCGGTGTGGAGTTCTTCGTGGAGCCACGAATCACGGAATGCTTCCGGGTAGGCTGTCAGTGCGTCGTTGGCGCGACCGGCAGCCAGTGCGGCGGCCGCTGCTTCGCCTGCCAGCATGCCGCTCTTGATTGCGGCGTGGCTGCCCTTGATGCGCGAGGCGACCAGCATGCCGGCGTCGTCGCCGATCAATGCGCCGCCGGGGAAGTCGAGCTTGGGCAAAGACTGCAAGCCGCCTGCTGCCAGCGCGCGGGCGCCGTAGGCAAGGCGCTTGGCGCCCTTGAATAGCGGCCCGATCTGCGGATGAGTCTTCATGCGCTGCATTTCCTCGAAGGGCGAGAGGAAGGGATTGCTGTAGCCGAGTCCGGTGACGAGGCCGACCGACACGAGGTTGTCGCCGAAATGGTAGATGAAGCCGCCGCCGTAGGTGTCGGACTTCATCGGCCAGCCGAAGGTGTGCATCACGAGACCTTTCTCGTGCTGCTCTGGATCGACTTCCCACAGTTCCTTGATGCCGAGGGCGTAGGTTTGCGGATCGGATTCAGCCCGCAGATTGAATTTTTCCTCGACCTGCTTGCCCAGATGGCCGCGGCAGCCTTCGGCGCCGGCGAAGCCGGGGTAGATCTCGACGCCCAGCGCCTCGGCCTGCGCGCCCAGCCAGCGGCAAAGCTGGCCCAGGCTGATGACGTAGTTGCCGTGATTCTGGAAGCAGCCCGGCAGAAGAATCGTGGGCAGATCGACGAAGCCGTGTTGTGTCAGGAAGGCGAAGCGGTCGCGCGTCACCACCGTGTCCATGGGTGCGCCCTGCGCCTGCCAGTCGGGGATCAACTCCGTCAGTGCGCGCGGATCCATTACCGCGCCGGAAAGAATGTGGGCACCGATTTCGGAGCCCTTTTCGATCAGGCAGACGTTGATTTCGGCATTGATCTGCTTCAGACGAATCGCGGCGGCAAGACCGGCGGGACCACCGCCTACGATGACGACGTCGAACTCCATGGATTCGCGCTGCATGCTGACCTCGACAGTAGTGTCCCAACGTTAATCGAACAAGATCAACTGGTTGGGATTTTCCAGTAGATCTGATGAAGGTGGAGTACGAGCAAGTAGCTGATCCAATGGAGTTCGCTCAAACATGGTGAGACTCAGGATTTGTAGGATTTCGTAGAGCGAGGCAGAAAGTTTCAGTCGCTTCTTCAAGATGGCGACGAGCACATAAACGGAGACGGCGATCCAGATCTGGGACTTCACCGCATTCTCCGAAGTACCGAAGAAGGACTTGATACGCAGATGCTGTTTGATCCACTTGAAGAACAACTCGACCTGCCACCGGCAGCGATACAGCTCGGCGATGGTTCGCGCCGGCAGGTCGATGTTGTTCGTCAGGAAAACCAGTGTTTTGCCCTCGTCGTCCTTGATGCGAACCCGGCGCAGCGGTGTTGGGTAGTCCTGAGTCGAATAGAAGCCCGTCAGTGTGCCGATCTGATCGCAGATGATGCCGGCCGCTCGATCCGATTCCAGGGAGTACCGGCGCTGGAAGCGCAGGTTCGACTTGGCGCGAATGACATAGAAGCTCCCGGCCTGATGCAAGCGATGCAGCTGCTCGAAGTCGATGTAGCCGCGATCCATGATGTAGAAAGCGCCAGCCTCCGGCACCAGCATGTCGAAGACATTGACCTCGTGCCACTTGCCGTCGCTGATGTGAATGAAGCTGGGGATGTTGCCGCGCAGGTCGAGCAAGGTATGCATCTTCACCGCCGCCTTGGTGGAGCGGAACGGCGCCCACGGGAACACCGACAGACACAGGTCGATGGTCGTCGCATCGAGGGCATACACGGTATTGGACAGATCGACACCAAAGGGCTCTTCGGCGTAAAGCTTGCGTGCAATGCTGATCAGACTTTGCGCGAAGTCGGCATGGATGCGCCAGTCGCGAACCGCGTTGGCGTTGGCCAGCGTGTTCCTCGCTACTGTGCTGCGGAAACCCATGTGGTAAAGCTTGGCCGCCTGACTGCGCAGGCAGGCTTCGATGTCGCGCAGACTCTCCCGATAGGTCAGTTGCGCGAACGCCATGCACAGATACTGGTCGAGACAGGTGAAGTGCTTGACCTTGTGTTCCCCGTCGTAGCGGGCAACACAGCGGCGAAATGTGGTCAGCGGCAGATGCGCCATGACCTGTGCAAAAACGAGTTTGCCCGTGTTCATTGGCGACACCCGCAGTCCGGTTGGAAGAACCCAGAATGCTACGAGCGACGTTCAAATCGAGACCAGCTTCGAACACGGAATATCCTCAATCCTTCAACTTGTTATACGACCCCAGCGTGAGAACGTTGGGACACTACTGGTGACGTACAACTAGTTTAAATCGAGCGACACCACCACCTGCTCGGTGACAACGCCGAGCCTGTCTGTATGACGCATCTTGGCGGGCAGGTAGCGCTTGTCGGGGATTAGCCACAGTTCAATGGTTTCGGGACTGCCTGCCGTGGAAAAAACCAGTTTCATCACCTGCACATTCCCTATGGCGGGGATGGTAAGAGACTCGTATCCCGCGATGCTGTAGGAATAAAGGGCATTTTTCACGCCATCCGTGAGCCACAACTTGCCGCCGCTATTCGAGGGCGGCGCCAGCATGAACTGGTAGAGCAGGCTTTGACGATCCAGGATGCCGTCGGGCATGCGTCCGCTGCGTGTCTTGCCGGGCTGCGAAGACGAGGCGCCGGCAGCTTCCTTCAGCGAAATGAAGCGTTCGGGCAGCGCCCCCTGCAGCTGATAGACCAAAGGACTCAGGCCCTGCCTGTCGATTTGCCCCGAAATCTCCAGTTGCCAGAATGTGGCCTGGGGGGCCTCGTCCGGCTTGGACATCTGTTTGATGCTGATGCCGAACGACCGGTCAGCCGATAGGTACAGGTGCCGGCCCTTGCCCATCGGTTGCCGATCCGCGCCCGAGAATATTTCGAACTCGATTTCCACCCGCCTTGCGGCGCCGGCCGACCCCGATCGCGGCTGCCCGGCAGGTTGAGCCGCTGCCTCCGGCGTGGCGGCCGAGATGCGCGGGGCCGGCACAACAATCGCGACTTCAGCTGCGACGTTCGGAACCACCGGAGCAGTGACCCGGACCGGGTCGTCGGCGGCTATCCTGACCTGCTGCGGTGCGGGAATTCCCTCGGGCAAGACACTTTCCTGCACCTCGACGGGCACCATGGATTTCGCCGCGGGAGCTGCCAACCTCACCTGCAACGGGCCGCTGTGTGTGCCCGGCAATCCGGGCGGCAGCATGCCGAACTTCCACAGCACCGCCGCGTGCAGCGACAGCGAGATGGCCAGGGCAATCAGGAATCGGCGATTTTCGGCCTTGCGGCCGCTCGCTTTGTTCATCATAGGCGGATGCTACCCGACCAGAAGCGCGGCGGCAGCCCGTTCGTGTCGAGCATCGATTGGCCGCGCGGTGTCCGGCATGAGCAAGCCTGGCGCTGGGGACTACTTGGCGGTAAAGCCGGCAAACTTCGCCGAGGCCACGCCTTCCTGCAGGATTTGCGCTTCAAAAGTCCAGGCGAATCTCGGTTCCAGATTATCCACAGTGGCAATGCTGGTGCCGATCTCGACACCCTTCTTGTCGAACAGCGTGAATGTCGCCGTGGCGAGTTTGATCGTTTGGGGCGTTGCGTTGCTGATGCTGCCTTTCAGCACAGGCTTCCCCGCCGGGTTGTTCACGATCTTGAACTCAAGCAGCGTCAGTGCCTCGGCGCTTACTGGAGGGGGCAGCACTACTATGGGTTTTGCAGCCGCCGGTGCGGCCGCTGGCGGAACGTCTTCCTTCGCACAACCGCTGCCCAGCAAAAGAATGGCAGTCGCCAGCAGTATCGAGCGGACGGACGCATCAGATTTTTTCATCGCTGTGTTCTCTGGGTAGAAATCGTCAAAATGTTTTGAGTTCGACCCGCCCCATCAAGAACAGCGGCACCGTTGCCGGTGCCGCTGCTGACTACGGTTGCGGATGAGTACTCAGTTACGCCGCCTTACTCCCTGATCAACTCGCGCCACGAGGTACGGCGGGAGATCGACGCCCCGGGCGGCAATGCCGGCAGGTTGATGGAGACGCCACCGCCAGCCAGGCCGGTGAGCGAAATGAGTTTGCCCGATGAGGTCATCAACAAAGTGGGGCTTGACGCGAGCTGGTTGGCCAGCAGTTTGCCCACAACCCGCTTCGACAACGGCGAGCCCGAAGTGGCACCAATCGCCGAGCCCGTCAGGTAGTTGAGACCGTACTGGTAGCTCGACCCACCCACCTCACACGCCTCCACGCTGGGCACGTTGGTATTGATGACCAGTGCGCCCAGCCCAAGCGCCAGATCGGTATTTGCACGTTCGGAACTGGTCACCAGATCGAAGAACCAGCCATTCTGCGAGGCGAAATTGACCGGATTGGCGGTAGCGGTGCGTACCAGTTCCCCGGCGTCGCAGATGTTGGTCGATGTACCGACAGGACAGGTCTCCTCGGTATATATCTGCCGCACAAATCCTGCCGTGCTGGTTCCGACCAATCGCGGCGAACCACCCGGGTTGTCAAAGATCGCCGTTCCCGCGGTACCGCCCGTCGCGCGCGAATCCTTCATCGCATACACGGATTGCGTGTTGGTATTGGTCGCATCGGACAAGTCGAGATAGCTGCCGGTGCCGACAAGAACCATTTTTTCTCCCGTAGTCGGGATCGAGGTCACCTGGTGATCGGCTGGGGGTTGCCCGAGCCGTCCCTCAGCGTGGCCAGAAGCTGCGCATCAAAGCCGGCGGCCCCGAGGTTGTTATTGACATCGAAACGCCAGAGATTGCCCAGCAAATCGCCGCCATAGACCGCCTCGATCGTATTGTCCGAGTCCGGGCTGATCACCTGGGCGGTGAACTTCGCCAGGCCGCTCGGGGTCGTGGTATCACCGACCCCCGTCGAAATGCTTCTGATCAGCGTGCCGTCGAACGCGTCGAGCACGAACAGCCGCCCCACGCCGTCGCCGCCCGTGCCATCCTCGTTGGGGATGTTGTTGTAGCCGGAGCTGACGAGCACCACCCAGGTACCGTCGGCCAACTTGGCGATCTGGGGGCTGCCGTAGGAATAGCCGAGATTGGCGTCGGTGAATTCCCAGAGCGCTTTCGGGCTGGTCGGATCGGTAATGTCCAGCGCGTAGTAGCCGCGTCCGCCGCGCCCCAGGGCACCGACCAGAATCGTCTTCCATGTCGCGGTGCCCAGGGTACAGTTGCTGGTGCAGATATCGCCGCTGGTTGGGCTGCCATCGACAAAGTAACGATGCTTGTTTGAGTAACTCTTGTCGGCGAGCTTGTAAAGATTCGGCATCACCATCGTCGGGATATACGCCCAGATCTCCTGGCCGATGAGGGTATCCGCCGCCACGGCCGCCTCCGACGCGGACACGGCCGCCGCCGC
>JAPLRA010000471.1 GCA_026399445.1 Sulfuritalea sp. | reverse complement strand
GCCTTGATCGGATCGGTCACCTTGATGAAAGCAATTGCGTTGGTCAGGATCACCGCGTTGTCCTTGGTGATCACCTCCTGCTCCTGAACGTCCAGGATGATGTCCTTGGTGGTCAGTTTGTAGCGCACCTGGTCGAAGTAGGGAATGATGATGTTGAGTCCAGGAAGAAGCGTGGTGTGGTATTTGCCGAGCCGCTCGACAATCCATTCCTCGCCCTGCGGCACGATGCGAACGCCCTTGGCAATCGTGACGACTACAAATACGAATACTGCGACTACAAAAATTGCGAACTCACCCATGACCTGCCCCTTCAGTATTTGCCGACTTTCAGTATCTGGCCGTCAACCGCCAGCACCCTGACCCGCTCTCCCGCCGCAATGGCTTCATCGGCGAGACATGGCCAGACATCTGAACCCATTATCGGCTTCTGAAAACGCACTTCGCCGCGCGCCGATGCCACGCCGAGAGGCTCGACTGCCCGCACCAGAACGCCAATCTCGCCCAGCGCCTCATCGGCCTGGCCTGACCGGGTCTTGCCATCATCCCGGCGGAAGACCTTGAACCAGAGCACCGTCATCGCAATCGAAGCGGCAGTCCATAGCAGAATCTGGGTGCTGAACTCGATGGCTGGCGCGACCAGCATGGCAACACCCACCAGCAGCGCGCCGAGGCCGAACCAGATGATGAAGAAACTGGGCACAACAAGTTCAACCAAACCCAGCGCCATACCAAGCACCATCCAGTGCCACCAGGCGAGTTCCATTTCCTTCGCGTCCTTTCCTGAACGGCAGCTAATGATTGAACCGCCGGGAGGCCAATCGACGGCTTCTGGCCGCATAAACCAGCCCGTCAGTCGACAAAATTCATTTTATCGTCTTTGCGATGCCGACTTTTCACCGGCCGACAGTATATTCATGGATACTTGTACCTGCCGAAAACCCGTTGTGGGGTTGCTCGCAACAACATTGCAATCGCATGCCCCCGATCCAACAAAGTATTGATAAAATAATCGGACAGCGTAAGCTCCACAATGAATTGTTTGTCACACCGCGTTACCATTCGCATAGAATTCAACCCGCCACTTTCACCATCACTCCCACGAGGTCACACATGAACAAGTCTGAACTGATCGAAATCACCGCCAAGGAAGCCGACATCAGCAAGGCCGCCGCCGAGAAGGCACTGTCTGCTGTGATGGCTGCCATCGTCAAGGCCGTATCCAAGGGCGACTCCGTAACCCTGGTTGGCTTCGGCAGCTTCAAGTCATCCAAGCGCGCTGCTCGCGTCGGTCGCAATCCGCAGACCGGCAAGGAACTGAAGATCGCCGCAACCACCGTGCCGCGCTTCACCGCCGGCGCCACCTTCAAGGCTGCCGTTGCCGGCAAGAAGGCTGCCAAGAAGAAGTAAGCACCCCGAATTTCGGATTGCTTTCAGGCCCGCCTTGTGCGGGCCTTATTTTTTAGGTTCTTCAGACATTTCTATGGGTCAGTAGTACGCTTTCGCGCATGGTCTGCAAGGAGGACGTGCGATGGACAGCGTGGAGTTGTACCGGCAGTTGCTTGGGCTGACGGCGCCCTGG